>JADFLK010000352.1 GCA_022564455.1 Bacteroidota bacterium | reverse complement strand
GCCGCAACGATCTGGGGGATCGCGATCCGGCGCTGGTTGTGGGGAGTGACCTCGTCACACGCTGGGCAGTGACGAATGCTCTCGCGCAGGAACATGACAGCCAAGTCTACGCCGGAAGAAGTGTCCCTGGGCCCGCGGCCGGACTCAGCCCTCCTTGCGGGCACCTGCGGCCCGGCGTAAGGTGGCGCGCCGGCAGGTGAGAACGGCACCCGCGCCGCTTCCGCTCGCCGAACAGGGGCCCTTAGCTCAGTTGGTTAGAGCTGCTGACTCATAATCGGTAGGTCGTTGGTTCGAGTCCAACAGGGCCCACCACCCGTTTAGACATGCTGTACGACGAATGACCACCGAGATCGATGTGATGGAACAGCTCGACGGGCTCGCCGCAAGCCTGGAGAGCTTCGCCGCTCTACACGCTCGACTGGGGGAACGACTCTTCGATCCAGTGCCTACCGTGTCTGGTTGGTCCTGCGCCCAACACCTCTATCACGTCGCCCTGGCCACCGACCTGGCACTGGGCAATGCGATACGGCTGGTGCAGGGGCAGAGTCCGATGATCGTGCAGGAAGGTGGGCCCAACGAACTCGCCGTGCGCGTCTTGACCGAGGGCGGCTATCCGCGCGGAGAGTCCGAAGCGCCGCGCATGGTGCGCCCCGGGGACGTGGTGGATCCGACCTTCCTCATCGACGAGATGCAGCGCAATCGCGATGGGCTGGCCGAAGTGCAAGGGCTGGCGGGCAGCCTCGCGGGCCTTCGCAAGCGCTCCGATGGCACCCTTGAGATCATCCACAAGGCTGCTGACCTCCTTCGCCGTTTCCACCGTGCCGCCGAACGTAAGGCCGAGGTCGCTGCCGCGCGCGGCTGTATCGATCAACTCCGAGAGGTACCGTACGGCAGCAGGCAGCACCATCGTCTGCGCCATGTTCTCCGTCGTAGCCGCCTCGATGTTGACGGTCATCACGTACTGCTCGGTGAAGATCTCCTCGCGGCTAACCAGCTCCGCCTCCGAGAGCACCTCGTAGGTCGCGAAGGCTTCCACCGTCGTTTTCGCGGTGAGTTGAGGGAGAGCGTCCGGCGTCGACTTCAGGTTGAGGAGGCCGCGTTTCTCTGCTTCCTCGTTCCATGCCTGGGCATAGTTATCGCCGTTAAAGATGATGGCCTTGTGGGCGCGGATGGAGTCGGCGATGACGTCGTGGACGGCGTCCTCCAGCGCTTGGTTGTTACCCTTTTTCTTGCCGAGCTTTGCCTCCAGTTTCGTCGCGAGGTCGTCAATAGCCTCGGCCGCGATGGTGTTGAGCACGGTCAGTGGCAGGGACACACTCTGCGACGAACCCACAGCGCGGAACTCGAACTTGTTGCCCGTGAAGGCGAAGGGCGAGGTCCGGTTGCGGTCGCTTGCGTGGCGCGGGAGGCGCGGGAGCACGGGCGTTCCGAGGCCGAGGAAGCCGCTTTGCTTGCTGCTGGAGGCCTTTCCGGAAGCTGCGATCTGCTCGAAGATGTCCGTAAGTTGATCGCCGAGGAAGATGGAGAGGATGGCCGGGGGGGCCTCGTTGGCACCCAGCCGGTGGTCGTTGGCGGCTGTGGCAATCGTAGCCCTCAACAATCCCTGATGGCGATGCACGGCTTGAACAACTGCCGTGCAAAAGAACAGAAAAAGCAGGTTTTCGTGCGGCGTCTCACCCGGTTCGAGGAGGTTCATCCCCGTGTTCGTAGACATGCTCCAGTTGCAGTGCTTGCCCGAGCCGTTTATCCCCGCGAAGGGCTTCTCGTGGAGGAGGCAGACGAGGCCGAAGCGTTGGGCCGTCCGCTGCAGCGTCATCATCATGAGCTGCTGGTGATCGGCCGCCACGTTCGCGTTCTCGAAGTTGGGCGCGAACTCGTACTGGCCGGGTGCTACCTCGTTGTGCCGTGTGGCCACGGGAACGCCCAGCTTGTAAAGCTCTTCCTCAACGGCGTTCATAAACGCCATCACGCGCTCCGGAATCGTGCCGAAGTAGTGATCGTCGAGCTCTTGCCCACGCGGAGGTTTGGCGCCAAGGAGCGTCCGCCCGGTTACGAGGAGGTCAGGGCGATCCAGGAAGAAGCGCTCGTCGATCAGGAAGTACTCCTGCTCTGAGCCGCACGTGGCGTAAACACGGCTTGCATTTTCGCCGAGGAGGCTAAGTGCTCGTCGAGCCTGCTTATTGAGGGCCTCCATGGAGCGGAGGAGCGGGATCTTGTGGTCCAGCGCCTCGCCCGTCCACGAGGCAAATGCTGTGGGAATACACAGCGTGGCGACGTTGTTGTGCTTGATGATGAACGCCGGGCTCGTCGGGTCGTAGGCCGTGTAGCCGCGCGCTTCGAAGGTGGCACGGAGGCCGCCGCTCGGGAAACTGGAGGCGTCGGGCTCGCCCTGGAAGAGGTTCTTCCCCGAGAACTCCGCTACGGCGCCGCCCCCTTCGTTCGGGGTGATGAAGGTGTCGTGCTTCTCGGCCGTCCGGCCTGTAAGTGGCTGGAACCAGTGCGTGTAGTGCGTGGCGCCGTGCTCCATCGCCCATTCCTTCATAGCCAGCGCAATGGCGTCGGCTACCTCCACGTTAATCGGCTCACCGTCCTGGATCGTTGCGAGAAGCTGTTTGTAGACGTTCTTTGGGAGGCGCAGCTTCATCTCGGCGAGGCCGAACGTGTTCTGGCCGAAGATCTTCTCAACGTCCAGCGAGCCTCAACCAGATCTACTAAGTTTACCCCCTCTGCTCTTGACCAAGCCCGTACCTGGGCCGACAAGTTGACGCTATCGGTTATCACCACCAGAGGCTCGGCGTTGTGGAGCACCAACTCCGTTATCAGGAGAAAATCGGATATATCATTTATCAGAAAAATCCTAGAATTAAGTATTAAAAAAAATTCAATTAAACATTTTCAACAATTTATTTTGTTTTCATCTATTACTTATAATTATTCTAGTGAATATAAAAAACATAATTCTTCACATAAACAATTTCACGATTTTAGTACGCAACATGTTGCTTTACATTTAAAAGATATAGTATGGAATGTTGGATTTAAAGCAAAAAACACA
>JADFLK010000351.1 GCA_022564455.1 Bacteroidota bacterium | reverse complement strand
ACGGGCGGCCGCTCACCTACGCCGACTGCGGTGTCAACCCAGAACCTGATCCACGCCAATTGGCGTCCATTGGCATCGACGCGGCGATGAACCACCGTTTCCTCACGGGCGAAGAGCCGCTTGTGGCCTTCCTGTCGTTCTCCACGAAGGGCTCGGCGGAGCACGAGGCCGTAGAGAAAGTGCAGACGGCCACGCAGATCGCCCGCCAACTGCGCCCCGATCTGCTCATCGACGGCGAGCTCCAGTTCGATGCCGCGTTCGTGCCGGGCGTTGCCGAACGCAAGGCCCCAGGCTCGCCGCTGGAGGGCCGCGCCAACGTGTTCGTCTTCCCCGACCTGAACTCCGGCAACATCGGCTACAAAATCACGCAGCGCATCGGCGGGGCGGAAGCCTTTGGCCCCATCCTGCAGGGCCTCGCCGGCGCCGCCAACGACCTCTCGCGCGGCTGCGACGCCGACGACATCGTGAACGTGGCTGCGATCACCGCGATTCAGGCGAGTACATAAAGTGTTTTCTTTGCATCTGATCGTTTAGCCTTGCATGTTTGCGCGTCATTTTGTATATAGTACTTATTGTGGAGATGCGTTCATGCGTAAAGTATTTCTATTCTTGGCTCTGGTGGCGGGATTCGGCCTGATCGCCAGTTGCGACGAGGCCGCTCCCACGGCCGCAGGGCCATGCGCGTCTGCGGAAGTGGGCGATTGGGAGTTTCGATGGAGTCCGAGGCGGGCGGCACGGCCAGAGCGTTCACGCAGCGGCTGACGTTGCTCAAATGAACAAGTAGTAGGGGCACGACATGTCGTGCCCCTACTCACGTGGGCGTAGCTTCCTCGCATGCGCATCTCCCTCCTCCAGTTCAGCCCCGATTACCTCCAGACAGAACAGAATCTAGACACCGTGGAGGCCCTTCTGGGGGACATGGACGCTGATCTCATCGTCCTTCCAGAGTTCTTTGCGACCGGCTATTTCTTCAAGTCCACGGAGGACGTGCGGGCCGCTGCGGAACCCATCCCGAACGGGCCGACCGCCCAGCGCCTCAACGCATGGGCGAAAGCCTCCGGCGCCACATTCGTGGCCGGGCTTCCGGAGGAAACGGAGGACGGCGCCCTCTTCAACAGCGCCGTTGTGGTCACGCCGCGCGGGTGGCTGGGCACGTACCGAAAGACGCACCTCTTCTACGAGGAGAAGCTGCACTTCGCGCCCGGCGACTCGGGATTCCCCGTGTTCACCGTCACGCACAGGGCAGGAGAGGCCTACCGGCTCGGCGTGATGATCTGCTTCGACTGGTACTTCCCCGAGGCCGCGCGGTCGCTGGCGCTAGCCGGCGCCGACGTGATCGCCCATCCCTCCAACCTCGTGCGGCCCGACTGCCCGCGATCCATGCCCATCCGCGCGCTCGAAAACCACGTGTTCACGGCCACGGCCAACCGGATCGGCACGGAGACGAAAGGGGAGGAGGTGCTCACGTTCATCGGCCAGAGTCTCATCTGCGATCCAAACGGGCAGGTGCTGGCCTCGGCCTCTCGTACGAAAACCGAGCTTGTCTCGGCAGACATTGACCCCGCCTCAGCCCGTGACCGCCAACTCACACCGCACAATCATTTGTTCGAGGACCGTCGGCCCGAGGCCTATAGCCTGGGCTGAGTTCCGGCGTTAATTCAATCGCTCGAAGCTGTCTACGCCGTAGAAGATCTCGTCATCCGAGACTTCCCGCTCGTAGTCGATGGAGATGGATGTGGGGCAGCCCAGCAATGCGATGTATTCCACCAACACCTCGTCGGCATTCTGTGCGTAGGCCTGTGCAAGCACGCCAAACAGATCGTCCATGGTCTTGCCTACACGCTCGTCGCCTCCCGAGAATTGGACGCCTGCTAACGGGGTGGTAGTCACCACGACGCCGTTTCGCACCTCAACATCGAACGTCCCGGTCTCGCCACAAAAGCAACTGAGGGTGAGCTTGTAATTGTAGTCCGAGATTCCGGCGCGCGCCCAGTTTGCACGTGCTTTGTCGAGTTCGCTGCTGTCGGAACCGCCAAACAACGAACAGCCCGAGAACAGGATCAACGCGAGTGTTATGGAGGGGATGCGTAGCATAGCGTTGTCTGTCGTCTGAGAAAGCCCACCGAATGCAGAAGATGCAATCAGTTAAAAACAACTTCAAGGGCATTCTCAATGCGCCGAACCGGGTCTGCACTCAAGTCCGGCTCGAACGCTCGGCCCGTCATCGTTTCGTACAATTCCACGTAACGCTCGGCAATCTGCCGGACGAACTCCGGCGTGAGGTCGGGGAGAGGCTGGCCCTCTTTCCCCTGAAATCCGTGGTCCATCAGCCACTCCCGGACGAACTCCTTGGATAGCTGGCGCTGAGGCTCACCACGCTCCAACCGCTCTTCGTAGCCCTCTGCGTAGTAAAACCGTGAGGAGTCCGGCGTATGGACCTCGTCAATCAGGAGTAGTCTTCCATCCGGTGCGCGGCCGAACTCGTACTTCGTGTCTACCAGAATGAGGCCCTGCCTGGCTGCCAGCTCGGTTCCTCGCGCGAAGAGGCGGAGAGCAATGTCCGCAGCTTCTTCCAGTGTTTCGGTATCGAGAATCCCCGCTTCGAGGATCTCTGTACGTGAGATGTCCTCGTCGTGGCCCTCTTCGGCTTTTGTCGTCGGTGTGAGGATGGGCCGGGGCAGTTGCTCGCTTTCTTTGAGGCCATCCGGAAGCGCCTCGCCGCACAACGTCCGGCCTCCGTCACGATATACCCGCCAGGCATGGCCAACCAGATAGCCCCTCATCACAAACTCGATGGGCAGCGCGTCGCATTCGACCGCAACCGACACATTGGGGTCTGGAACGTCCAATAGGTGGTTGGGGACGATGTCTTCCGTCTGCTCAAAAAAGAATGCGGCCAGGCGATTTAACACCTGGCCTTTTAAGGGAATCGCCTGCCGTAAAACGTGATCGAAGGCAGAGATGCGATCCGACGTGATCAAAATTATACGTCCGTCGCCGGGCCGGTAGACGTCGCGCACCTTCCCTCTGTAGCGCTCGCCGAGGTGCTCAAATCGTGT
>JADFLK010000350.1 GCA_022564455.1 Bacteroidota bacterium | reverse complement strand
GAGTTATATCGAGTGGGCTTCGGATACCCAGGCGATGCGCATAGCGCGCAACTTCGGCTGGGCCAACCATCCTCGTGACCCGTGCGGCAACGATGTTTTTCGAGTAAGCGAGCCCCTGGTGCAGTGTAACATAGCCTCCAGACGTTCCTCCAGAGTTGCGCGGCCGCCACCCCTGCCAGGTGAACGGGGCGTCAAGCACGTAGTAGCTGGGCGAGTACCCGTTGTCGAAAGCGGCCGTGTACGCAAAGGGCTTGAACGTAGAACCGGGCTGGCGGCGTGCCTGGGCTACGTGGTCAAACTTGTCAACTACAAAATCGCGCCCACCCACCCAGGCGCGGACTTGCCCGGTGTTGGGATCCACAGCAATTAACCCCGACTCCAGCCGCGTTTTCGCTGTTCGGAGGGAGTCCATGAAGTCGTTGTTGGCGTGAAGCTGGGCCAGCGCATCCTCGCGGCTTGCACCGTCGTCGCGGAGTCGGCGGAAGTTGTTCGTCTCGGCTACAAACACGTCAACCAGATTGCTGTAGCGCTGCCACCAATAGCCGAAAGCGTCCACGCCACCTTGGCTCATCCGACGCAAGTATGGCGCTGTCGAACGGCCAAGGCTGAAGCCTCCGGCGCGGCTCCATTCGATATCCACTACAGCCTGGAGGCCTTCCATCTGCGTATGCAACGCCTCCGTAGCAAGCGCCTGCATCCGCGAGTCGATGGTGGTATGAATGACGAGGCCATCGCCGTACGGGTCGTAGCCGTTACGCTCGCACCACCGCACAAACCATTGCCGGAGGTATTCCGCAAAGTGGGGCGCCGGATTGTTCACGTGCGAGTACGGCTCGAACTCCAGTTGGATTGGCTCGTCGCGGACCTGTACGTAATAACTCGCATCGAGAAAGCCAACGGTCACCATGTTGCTCAAAACCACGTTCCGTCTGCGCAGCGAGTTTTCGGGGTTGCGCTTCGGGTCGTAGTAGGTGTTTGCGGCCAGCATTCCAATCAGCGTGGCCGACTGTTCCGGGCTTAGCTCAGCCGCTGTTCTGTTGAAATAAGTCTTGGCCGCCGACTCGATACCGAAGGCGTTGTAGCGGAAGGGTACGGTGTTCAGGTAGGCCTCCAGAATCTCATCCTTTGTGTACATCCGCTCGATGCGAATGGCGGTGAGGATCTCCTTAATCTTTCGTGAGACGTTGCGCTCAAAGCCAACCTCCATGTAAAGGTTTCGGGCAAGTTGCTGCGTGATGGTGGAGCCGCCCTGCACCCTTCCGGTGAGCGAAAGGAAGGGTGCCTGCAGGGTGCGGCGCATATTGACACCCCAATGGCGGTGGAAATCCCGGTCTTCTGTGGCTATCAGCGCATTGACAACGTGTTCTGAGATTTCGTTAAGTGGCACCCACGTGCGATTTTCACCAAAGTAGTACCGTGCCATCTCAACGCCATCCGTTGAATAGACCACGGTGGCCAGCAGGTTGCGCGGGTTTTCGATCTGCTCAAACGAGGGCAAATCGCGCGACAGCCAGAGCAGCCACGCAAGCACCACGAAAGCGAACACACCCATCCCCATCAGCATGCCCTTGAACACCTTGGCGACACGTCGATGGGCTTCACTTTGCCGAGAGGATTTTCTCGTCGGCCTGCCATTGGAGCCCCCTGTTGCTGAAACAGTAGAAGCCACAGATGCAGCAACGGTTGCACTGCCATCGCCCGCGGAAGAGTGGCGGGTTTCGGAATCGCCAAAGTAGCGATCCAGTTCGGCATCGGAGTAGGTTCGGTCGTCCATGCAGCAGAGGCCTGCTGGGGCGGATTGAGGGCGGTGGATTGAGGGGCGATTAGTTGGCGAGTGCGGGGAGGCTTGCTGGTTCAGGCGTGGCCAAAGGCTCTGCCTCGCCGTTCGACCAGCGAAAGAGTGCCGGCCCGGATGAATCAAGGTATCCAAAGGTACGATCTGCGAACCAGTATCCGGGGTTCAGGTACGCGCCTCCCGCCATCGGGATGCAGGCGCAGCGGTGGCAATGGCCAAGTACGACGAGGTCGGTCTCCGGATGTGATAACGCAGCCTCTGCATACTTCCGGAGGGTTTCCACGGCCGCTTTGTTAGACAACCCATCCGAACTGAACCTCTGAACGACCCAGCGAGCCAGGGCGAAGGCGGAGTCGCCGGGCAGGGCCATCCTGTAAAAACGGGCCACGAACCTGTTGCGTAGAAGCGGGCGGAGTCGGTTATAGAACCACTCGTGGGGCACCAGGCCATCACCATGCGCAACGTGGATGAGCAGGCCCTCCGCCGCGTCGTCGAGGGTTTCGTGGACGATGCGCACACCAAGCTCACGCTCGAAGTAGTCGAGATGCCAGGGGTCGCGGTTGCCTACCACGTACGTGATCGGAATGCCCCGGTCGGTCCATTCGGCAAGCAAGCCCTGAAACCGCGCAAACCCCTTCGGCACCAGGTGCTTGTATTCCATGTACTGGTCAAACACATCGCCCACCAGATACAGCGCACCGCCCTCTTCCAAAATCTTCTCCTCGTACGTCCGCAGCAGTGCAACCGCGTCATGCTCGGCGGCACGGCTTTCTTCGGCCGTGCCACGCCCGAGGTGGAGATCGGAGAGGAACAGGGTCAACGAGAGGGTGGCAATGAGCGGCAGGTGAACCAGGGCCTCTTAACAATAGCGTGTTGAGATTGGTTCGAGGACCCCGCAGTACTGCGGGGAGGCCGATTCAAGGCGCCCGAGGAGGTCGGGGCACTAGCCCCGGACAGAGCCAGCCCCGGACTCAATCCGGGGAGTGCAACGCCGAAGCGGTCCAGAATGGCCCGAAACGGTCCTTCATGATTTACTGTGAACAGGCCCAGACCGCTACTCGTTTTCGACCAGAGCGATGCCGTCCTGAACCAGGGCGTCGGCTTCTTCTTGTGAGCCCGCTTCCGAGTAGATGCGCAGGACCGGCTCCGTACCCGATGGCCGGAACATCAGCCAGCCTCCGTCCACGCGGAACTTGAAGCCGTCCAGCGTTTCGGTGGCCACCACGCTTCGCCCGCCCACCGCATCAAGGCCGTCCTTCTTGAGCATTT
>JADFLK010000023.1 GCA_022564455.1 Bacteroidota bacterium | reverse complement strand
CAATATCCGCGCCCAACACCATTTCTTGTGTCGAAGCTGCTGCTTTAGGTGCAAATAATGACAACATCTGTGTAAGTCGATTAACCAGGTTGCTTCCTTCCAGTAAGGGTTGCTGCTCAGCCTGGGCCGAGACGTCGTCCTTTTTAGTGGGCGGTGAACAGTGGAGGATGATAAACTCCCTTAGTACGGCAAAGACATGGTGCGCTGCTCGCATCGGAAGTCCATATGTGCGAAAGAGGTTCCTCACAACTCCTTGCACCAGCAATTCTGACATCACTTGGGGAGGTACCTTCGGCGGTCTCGGTGCGCGGGCCACGCAGCCTGAACGCCTTCGACGCGGCCATTCAGGCGCGCTGCAAGGATGTGCTCGTGCGCGGAAACGTAACCGTCAACCTCACCCTTCAGCGGCAGGCTGTGGATGCAGGCTATCGGGTGGACAGTAAGCGAGCGAAAGCCATCGCTCGGATGATGGAGGATCTGCGCAATGCAGCAGGTATAACAGCCGAGGATTCTCCGATCACCCTCGACCACCTCCTCCGTTATCCGGAAGTATTGACGACTGTTGAGACAGATCCGGAAACTGAACAATCGGAGGCGTGGGAGGCTGTGGAACCCGCCCTCAAAGCGGCACTGAGCGGACTCGACACCATGCGATTGAAGGAAGGAAAGGCCCTTGCCAACGACCTCGCCCGGCGTGTTTTGTTGATTGAAGAACACCTTGACGCTGTTGAGGCCCACGCTCCAGCGCGCGTTTCCGAGGCCCAGAAGAAGCTCCGCGGCCGGCTGGGCGAGTTGCTTACCGACAAGCGCCTTAACCCCGACCGCCTTGAAACCGAGATCGCTCTCCTCGCCGACAAGCTGGACATAACCGAGGAATGCGTGCGGCTTCGCTCGCATCTAGCGCAGTTTCGCGATGCCCTCAACGAAGAGGAAGCCGTCGGGCGACGGCTGAATTTCCTGGCACAGGAGTTTAACCGCGAAATCAACACCATCGGCTCCAAGGCCAACGATGCTGAGATGGCGCAGCGGGCCGTCCGCATGAAGGAGGAGTTGGAGAAAATCCGCGAGCAAGTGCAGAACGTTGTTTGAGGCGGAGAACCACCCTTGAAACTGATCGTCCTTACAGCGCCAAGCGGCGCAGGGAAGACCACCATCGCGCGGTGTGTAATGGGTGAGATGGATGGCCTTCGCTTTTCAGTCTCTGCCATCACGCGCCCGCGCCGCGAGGACGAAGAACACGGCGTGGACTACTTCTTCCTGAACGAGGATGAGTTCAGGACAAAAATTGAAGCCGACGCTTTCATCGAGTACGAGGAAGTGTACCCGGGCCTTTTTTACGGCACGCTGAAGAACGAACTCGAACGGCTCGCAGAGAGTACGGCGGTCCTCCTCGACATTGATGTGGTGGGTGCCCTCAACGTCAAGAAGCTCTATGGCAAACTGGCCCTCACTCTCTTTATCTGCCCTCCGTCGTTGGAAATCCTCGAACAACGGCTCTTGGCTCGGCGAACAGACTCGGCGGACGACATTGCCATCCGCCTCGACAAAGCTGCGCTGGAACTCAGTCAGGCCAATCAGTTTGACGAAGTCATCGTCAACGACGACCTTGAGCAAGCCGTTGCGGAAACACTTGTCCACATACGTGCGTTCGTTATCGGCTAAGGCAAATCCATCCATCCCCTGCGTATCCTTAACGATTCCAATATGCCATCCAAGAACATCGAGACCCTCGACATCACCGCCCTCGCCGAGATGACCGACAACATCTACGAAACGGTTGTCATTGCATCCCGGCGTGCACGCCAGCTCGCTGCCCGAACCAAAGAAGAACTCGATACGCAACTGGCCTATTACGACGACCTTGGGCTGGTTGAGCCGGCCGAAGAGTTGCGAACCAACGAAGACCAACTCAAAATCTCGATCGAGTTCGAACTCCGCCCCAAAGCTGGAGCGCTGGCTCTCGAAGAGCTCCAGAACGATGAGGTGTACTACCGGAACGCGGGCCCCGACAGCGGCGCGACACTCTAAACCAGGCTGGTTTACATTTGGTAGGGACGGCGTGCGCGCTGTCCCTACTTTTGTGTTGGACCATCGTTGAACGCAATGACTGAGCCACGACTGGACGGCAAAAAGCTCATCCTCGGTGTCACGGGTAGCATTGCGGCGTACAAAGCAGCCGAGCTCGTCCGCTTGTTGGTGAGAGCGGGTGCAGAAGTCCAGCCGATTATGACGGCGGACGCGACGCGGTTCATCACAGCCCTAACTTTGGGCACACTCGCAAAGCGCCAGGTGCTGATTGAGGTCTTCCCGGAGAACCAGGACGGAAGCTGGACAAAACACGTGGACCTTGGTCTCTGGGCGGACGGTCTCGTTATCGCCCCAGCCACCGCCAACACCATAGCAAAGCTGGCCAGCGGCTTCTGCGATTCGATGCTCACGGCTAGTGTGCTCTCGGCGCGTTGCCCCGTACTCGTTTGCCCGGCGATGGACCACTATATGTGGACGCATCCTGCCACAAAGGCCAACGTGGATCGCTTGCGGTCATTCGGCTACACAATCCTTGATCCTGAACACGGTGAATTGGCCAGTGGGTTGATTGGTGAGGGCCGACTACCCGAACCGAACACTATTGCCACCTTCATCGCGGAGTGGCTGGAGGGCCAAACGACGACAGACCAATCGCTGGAAGGAAAGAAAGTTCTTGTCACTGCCGGGCCAACGCGCGAAGCCATCGATCCTGTCCGGTTTTTGTCGAACGGATCGACGGGCACAATGGGCTTTGCCCTCGCAGACGCTGCGGCACGGCGAGGCGCCGACGTAGTGCTGCTTGCGGGACCTGTTGATCTGCCCACTCCTGATGGAGTCGAACGGGTAGATATCGTTAGCGCGGACGACCTGCATGAGGCAGCGCTCAGCCACGCGGACGCCGACCTGGTATTCGCGGCCGCGGCCGTCGCCGACTATGCACCGGCAACGGTTGGCGAGCAGAAAACGAAGAAGTCGGATAAGGATCTGGTTATGCAACTCCGGCGCACGCCAGATGTCCTTGCAGCCCTTGGCGAGCACAAACAAAACGGACAGGTGCTCGTCGGTTTCGCACTCGAAACCCGGAACGGAGAGACCCATGCACGCGGCAAGCTGGAACGCAAGAACCTAGACTGGATGGTTCTGAACTACGCAAACGAAGCTGGTGCGGGGTTCGGGACCGGCACCAACCGCGTGGTGCTCCTCGGCGCGGACGGCTCTCGCCATGCATTGCCGATGATGAATAAAGCTGCCGTAGCAACTCGGCTTCTCGACCTCATCACTGCACAGGAAACTGCAAAGGAATGAGCCGTCCGCCGCTTCGGTGCCTCGCCCTCGGCGATTCATACACCATTGGCGAGGGCGTGGCAGAAAACCAGCGATGGCCGGTGCAACTGGCAACGAGGCTGCGGACGCAGGACATACCACTGGCCAATCCTGAGATCATCGCCATGACCGGGTGGACGACGGACGAGTTGGCAGTGGGCATTGACAAGGCCCATCTGCTCGGCCCGTATGACTTCGTCTCGCTGCTTATCGGCGTGAACAACCAGTACAGGGGGCGCAGCCTTGAAGAGTACCAGCAGCAGTTCCGAGGCCTTTTGCAGCGAGCCATCGCCTTTGGTGCCGGCGATGCATCCCGCGTCCTCGTGGTGTCCATCCCCGACTGGAGCGTGACGCCGTTCGCCAACAGACGAGATTGTGCCGCCATCGCTGCGGAGATAGACGTGTTCAACGCGGCCAATCGAGAAGAAACAGAGCGCACGAATGCGGGCTATCTGGACATCACCCCGCTATCCAGCGCACAGGGAAAGATGGTTGTAAAAGACGGCCTCCACCCAAACGGCAAAGCCTACGCGGCATGGGCCGAGTTGGCGCTGCCGATTGCTCATGCGATGCTGCGATCAACAGGTGGCTCGTCGTAATTTATCAAAGTAGCCGATCGCCTTATTTAGGGCGAGAACAGAGATACTGCTTCGTTTGATTCGGCTTGAGTGGTAACACAGCCACAACAATGCGACGAATGAGACGGTGAGCACACGCTATCTCTTTCCCCGAGGTGGGCTCGAACAAGTGGGCAGTCGTGATTTTGAAATAAGGTAGATCGTCTGCTCCTCACACTACCGTCACGGAGCAGGCGATGAGATGAACAGGACGAACCCACTCCGCAGTCTTCAAGGTGTGTATAGCGCTGGTAGCCCATCAGGTAGATCGCATGATGGGCCGACCGCCTGAGCACGCGCCTTACTTTCGCCGCCCACTCGGGCGGCCTTTCCACTTCTTCTTGCCTTTGTATCCACCGCCCTTTTTCTTCCACGCCGGCCGGTTGCCGTGGTGCTTGTTGCGAGCAGGAGCGACCTCGGCAGACTCCGCCACTGTTTCGGCCACGTGGTCAAAACCTGGGTAGAGATCGCGCGATATCCGGTTGCCCGTGACCTTTGAGATGGTGCGCACGTACGCCACTTCATCCGGCGAGACGAACGTGAGCGCTTCGCCCAAGTTCTCCGCCCGGCCCGTCCGGCCGATACGGTGGATGTAGTCCTCAGCCTGGGGCGGAGTGTCGAAGTTGATCACGTGTGAGATTCCGTCCACATCAATGCCGCGCGCGGCGATATCCGTAGCCACGAGCACCTTTATCTTTCCTCTCTTGAAATCGGCGAGGGCGCGTTGACGCTGGCCCTGCGTTCGGTCGGAGTGGATGGGCGCGGAGGCAATGCCTTCCTTCTGCAGCCGCCGCGAAATTCGGTTGGCCCGGTGCCGCGTGCGTGAAAACACGAGAACGCTCTTCACGTCTTCGTTTTCAAGGATGTGGAGGAGTAGATCGTTTTTCTGCGTTGCAGCCACGCGATAGAATCGTTGTGCGACTGTTTGGGCCGGGTTGGTCTGCTTGCCAATCTCAATAAGCGTGGGTTTGAACTGGATGCTCGCAGCCAGTTTTTGGATCGCAGGAGGCATCGTAGCTGAGAACAGGAGCGTTTGCCGTTGTCTTGGCATCGCCGCAACGATCTTGCGCACATCCTTCTCAAAGCCCATATCAAACATGCGGTCGGCTTCGTCGAGAACGAGGACTTCGACCTTCGAGAGGTCAAGCTTGCCGCTGCCAAGGTGGTCGAGAAGGCGCCCGGGCGTCGCAATAACGATGTCAATTCCACCCCGGAAAGCGCTGAGTTGAGCACCATAACCCACACCGCCAAAGACGGCTGTACTGCGGAGGCCGGTGAACTGCCCGTAGGTGCGGACGCTTTCGGCAACCTGAAGCGCAAGCTCGCGCGTTGGCGTAACGACGAGCGCACGGACGGGGCGCCACTTTTTCTTGTTATTTGTGTTAGACGCCGGAAGGAGCCGGTCTAGCAGAGGAAGGACGAACGCCGCCGTCTTGCCTGTGCCAGTTTGCGCACGGCCGGTGAGGTCATTCCCCGCGAGGGCGGGCGGGATGGCCGCGGCTTGAATCGGTGTTGGGGTCGTGTAGCCCGACTTGACGATGCTACGAACGAGCGGTTCGGAGAGCCCGAGAGCCTTAAAGGTTTTCATAGGGAAGTGGTGCGGAGCGCGGCTGTGTCGCTACCGCTTCTGGGGGAAGAGTACGTTGATGTCGCACTTACCTCAGGATGCCCGCCTGGGCTCTGCCGATGAGCAGGGGTGGAGGGTAAGGCCCCGCACTCAATGCGGGGAGAGGTTCGGTCTTGAAGAGCGAGTCGAGAAGAATCCGCTTCCGAGACTGAACTGAACCGGGAACGGCGTTGCGGCGCACATCATCGCGGCCGCAGCAGCGCCGAGGATACGGGCAGGACTGCCTAACGCCGTGCGTACAGCGTGAAGACATCGCAGCACGTCAAAACTGCACAAAGCCACATAAACTGCTTTCGTTTCGAGCGAAGCGAAGCAATTTCGTGGAACTGCGTTGATCCCACGAAATTATTTCGTTGCTGCTCTCCTCGCAACCACAAAGCCATTCGATCTAGTTCGGCTCCACCGCAAACACCACCGAATCCAGATCGTCCACGAGTCGACTCAGGTACGTCTGCGCATCACGGACGCCCTGATTGTAGATGGCCGGTCCGATCTCCTTCAGGCAGAACTCCAGCAGGAACCCGGCTTGCAGGTCGCCGATCTCCTCGTTCCGGTGCTCAAGGAAATACAACTTGATGTCGGCGATCAGGCACTTGGTTGTTTCGGCCGGCAGTTCGATGGGCATGTTTGGTGTACAGTCTGGGTTCACAAATTCGCACCCCGCTCATCCCGGCTCACTCAATCCGCTCGATAGCCATCCCATCTATGCCGATCGAGCCGCCGGCACGTTTGACCACCCCCTCAAACCGAATCCTGTCCTCCGCGCTAAGCGCATACAACACGTCCTCAAATGCGTGGCCGAACGTTACGGAAGCTGTTGTGCCGCCGTAACTGGTTGACGGCCAAACGGTGACGTAAAACGAACTGGTGTACCGAGTCACGTTACGAAGGTGGCCCTCCCATACCACTCGCTTGCCGACAAGTAGCGCCGTCAGGCTGTCTCGCGCTCGAAAGTTCTCACGGAGAAGCCCATACTGCACTGAAAACTCAGTAAACGTCATGTCGGTCGTCTCAGGCTCTGGCGCTGTGTCGGGAGCAGGGGGCTGTGGCGTTGAATCCGGTGTCTCGCTTGCAGCAGCAGGCGGTGACGGATCGGCCGGTGCAACGTAGTCATCAAGCGGAGCTGGATCAGGTGCTTCGCCGCCGAAAAGCGAGCCGAGACGGGTAAACATCAGAATGATCGTAACTCCCACCAGAATGATGGCAAGGACAATGTTGCGAACAGAACGCTTTCGGCCGGAGGATGTCATCAGTACTGAGGTGCAGCGCGCCTCTCTACGAAGAGTGTTAGTGCGAGTCGGCTGTCAGAGCATCGTAGGCAATACCAACCCACATGTCAGGCTCGAGAAAACCTCCGCCCCATGCCGCATCGAGGTCGCTCGTTGGTGCGGCGGCCACGACAGCGTCACGGTCCATCCCTTTCTCTACCATCTCGGAAATACGGTCGCGGACCGTAACCAGCATGTCACGGTAGGCCTGAAGCTGCGCACGGTCGGAGAGCGGGCCGTGTCCAGGAATGATCTTCGTGTTCTCTCCTGCGATCTCAAGAATGGCGTCCGTCGCCGCGATCATGCCGTCGAAGCGGCCACCTGTGCCGACATCGATAAAAGGATAGAGGCCGTTAAAGTAGATGTCGCCGGTGTGGATGACGTCGGCGTTTACGAAGTGAATCACAGCGTCACCATCGGTGTGGGCAGGGGCGACGTGGAAAATGCGAATCTCGTCGCCGTTCCAGTGGAGCGTGACCCCGTCATCAAACGTGATGACGGGAAGGGCGCCGGCCGGCGATGGAGGCACCTCCATCCCGAATGCCTGAATGAACTGCGTGGTGCTCATCCGCTCCCGAACGTTCTCGTGCGCTACGAGCACGGCGCCCATTGCGCCCATGTTCTCGTTCCCCTCTGCATGGTCTGGGTGCCAGTGCGTGTTGACTACAAACTCAATGGGCGCGTCGCTCTGTTCGGCTACGGCCGCCAGGATTTTCTCAGAGAGTGGCCCATATTGATCGTCTACGAGGAAATTACCGTCGTCGCCAACGGATAGACCGATGTTGCCACCGGAGCCCCCCATCAACATGTAAATGCCGTCTGAGACCGGAATGGTCTCGATCTCGACTTCGCTGAAGTCTTGCTGAGCAAGTACCGGCGCAGCCAGCACCAGAGCGGCGAGGATGGTAGATAGCAGGGAGGTCGTTTTCATTTCGTTTGGCGGTTAGGGGAAGAGGAAAGCTGATCAACGTAGAAACTGTCGTTGTTTCGTTTTGTTCGGAATTCAAAAGCTACCGGAGTACGTGAGTACATCACAATCAGGTCCGAACCAGAGGATTTCAATCGCCCGTTTTCAGGACGAATGTTGTCTAAATAGTCAGGGCCACACAGTCATCCGGTTTGAACACACGAACGGACGACGGTGGATACTTTGCGAGTAGGATTGGCCGAGGAACGAAACAACCTCCACAGTTCGGGCATGTATAATCGAGGGGTTCCTCAACACAGGAACGGCAAAATGTACACTCGAACGAGCAGATCATCGCCTCCACGGAGTCCGGCGGGAGGTCGCAGTTGCAGCACTCGCAGTTTGGTCGGAGTTCGAGCATGGAAGCAAAAAGATGAGGTGTGAGGCTTACGATGTTGCCCCACCGGTGTGGGCGTCCACGCCAGATTGTGGGGTTGCTCTACAATAACGCTTGGATTGGCACATTTCACTGCGTAAAAATGCGCTGCGTAAAATTACGCTGCGCCTTTTTACGCAATGGGTGAACTGCCCACACTACTTACGAAGCTGGCCCATCTGGTGTAGGCGTCCACTTCAGTTTGGCGAGGCCGCCGGCCTTCTCGGCGTAGAAACCAAGCCCCTCGCCCGACCGGGCTTTGGCGATCCAGATGATCTGCCCAGTGTGCATGCCGAAGTGCTCCACCACATGGTAGATGGCTTCCAGCCCCGTCACCTCGTATGCCTGTGGGGTGTACGAGGCCACCAGCCCTTCTTCGTCCATTTTTCCGAGCACGGCGCAAGCATCGTCCACGGAAGCGTGCAACTTAGCTAACGCACCCACTTTGGAGACGCCACCCTTCGCAGCAAACTCCTTCTCGCGTTCGCGGATATCCGCCGCTCCGCCGAGGCCGTGGACGATCCACTGCCGAACGTTTCCGGCGAGGTGCAGCACCAGGTTGCCCGCGCTGTTGGAGGCCTCGTTGGGCCGCCACCAGAAGTCATCCTCGGAAAGCATGGCCACGGCTTTTTCGATCCGCGGCATGTAGTCGCCCTTCAGGTAGGTGCGGGAGAGGTCGAGGAAGGCGCGGGCGAAGTCGGGCATGGCGATTGGCGGCACGTTGCGATCTGGTTCATCGGTACCTTTCTTCATCAGAGAATGTTCTCGCCAATCCAAACCCCATCCTTCCGCATCGACCGGGCATGGACTTTAAGGACTACTACCAGGTAATAGGCGTCGAAAAGGACGCGACGCAAGACGAGGTCAAGCGTGCCTACCGAAAGCTCGCGCGGAAATACCATCCGGACGTGAGCAAAGAGCCTGATGCGGAAGCTCGCTTCAAGGAAATTGGGGAAGCCCACGACGTGCTCAGCGATCCAGACAAACGGGCGGCGTACGACAAGCTGGGCGCGAGTTGGAAGAGCGGCCAGAATTTTTCGCCACCGCCGGATTGGGACGCCGGATTTGAGTTCCGCGGTGGAGGTTTCAACGGCGAGGGAGCATCGGCGTACAGCGATTTCTTTGAGGCGCTTTTCGGGCAGCGGATGGGCGCAACACGCCCAGGGCAAAGACGGACTCGGGTCCAAGCGCGCGGTGAAGACCACCACGCCAAAGTGCTCATAGACCTCGAAGATGCGTACGAGGGTGCAACACGAACCATCACGCTGAGAAACCCGGAGTGGGATTCCGGCGGCCGGCTGGTGTACAAAGAGCATACGCTGAAGGTCAGGATTCCGAAGGGTCTCAAGAAAGGCCAGGAAATTCGGCTGGCAGGCCAGGGTATGCCGGGCATGGGCGGTGGAGAGCCTGGAGATCTTTACCTCGAGATCGCTTTCAACCCCCACCGTCTCTACCAGATCGACGGTCGTGACCTCTACCTCGACCTTCCGATTGCGCCGTGGGAGGCTGCGCTGGGCGCGACCGTCCAGGTGCCTACGCCGGGAGGCCTGGTGGATCTCAGCATTCCAGCCGGAACACCGACAGGGCGCAAGTTGCGGCTAAAGGGCCTGGGCATACCGGGAACTCCACCCGGAGACATTTACGTGGTGCCTGAGATAACCTTGCCGCCGGCGACGAACGACTCCGCAAAAGAACTCTACCGAAAGATGGAATCGGAGTTGGCGTTTAATCCTCGCAGCAAACTTGGGGTATAGTCCGTCATGAAGGAAGACTTGCTGACCGGAGACATCCTGGACGAGCAACACGATCTCTCACTTCGTGAGTTGTGTCGTGTGTGCTCGCTGGACGCCGTGAGAATCGTAGAGTTTGTCGACGAAGGCATTCTGAAACCTGCAGGCCGTGCTCAAGCAAACTGGCGATTCTCAGCCGTCACTATTCAAGTCGTTCAACGAACCGTGAGGCTGCAGCGGGATCTGGACATTAACCTCGCAGGCGTTGCACTGGTCCTGGATCTGATGGAAGAGATCGAACGGCTCCGCTCGCGCGTTGAGGTTCTGGATCGGTCGTGATCTCCGGGGCATGAGTAGGTTCTGAGTATCGTATGCCCTTGCCCTCGATTTTATGCCAGGTTCTGCAATCCGACGCTTGGTCGCCGTCACGGTGCTTCTTTCCTTCTCGTCTGTCTTTGCCCAGTCGCCGGCGTGGCCTGACTCGCTCATCGAGGGGTACGCGCCTCCGTCGGAGGTTGCTGAGCTGCATGCAATAGCGGCGGCCGTCAGGGCGGCCCGCATCGAGGCCGACATCCGCACCCTGGCCGGATTCGGCACGCGGCATACGCTGTCGGACACCGTTTCCCAAACGCGAGGCATCGGTGCAGCACGGCGGTGGATACGAGCCGAGTTCGAACGTATTAGTACGGCATGCGGTGGATGTTTGGAGATCGTGGAGCAGCGGTCCATCGTCAGCGGCGAGCGCCGGATCCCGGATTCAACGGTGGTGGTCAACGTTCTCGCCATTCAACGCGGCGTCAGCGATCCGAACCGGTACGTCATCATGAGCGGCGACATCGACAGCCGCGCCTCAGACATCATGGATTTCACGTCGGACGCACCGGGAGCCAACGACAACGCGTCGGGAATGGCCGGCGTACTCGAAGCAGCACGGGTTCTATCGAGCTACGAGTTCGCCGCAACCGTCGTCTACGCCGGCCTGTCGGGTGAAGAGCAAGGTTTGTTCGGTGGCAAGCACATGGCCGAGGCGGCCCGAGCTGAGGGCTGGCGAATCGAGGCGGTGCTCAATAACGATATGATCGGCAACGTCTGTGGGATCGACGGCGTATGCGACAACACGTCGGCGCGTGTTTTTTCCGAGGGAACGCGCGACGTCGAAACCGAGCGCGAGGCAAGAACCAGGCGGTTCACGGGCGGTGAGATCGACAGTCCGGCGCGTAATCTGGGCCGGTACGTCGACCGCATCTCCGACGAATACATCCGCAACCTCGACATCATGATGATCTACCGGCTGGACCGGTTCGGGCGCGGCGGGCACCACAGTCCGTTCTCGTCAGCAGGTTTTCCGGCAGTACGAATCATGGAGACGCACGAGCATTACGATCGGCAGCATCAGAACATTCGCGTCGAGAACGGGCGTCACTTTGGCGACACCGTTGAATACGTCGACTTCGACTACGTGGCCAAGCTGACTGCTCTCAACGCTGTGGTATTGGCGAGTCTCGCGTACGCTCCTGCCCCGCCGAACGGCGTGCAGATACAGGGGGCGGTCAGCTCCTCGCCGACCCTTTCCTGCAACCGACGCGCTTCCAATGCGATCTGCGCTTTGACGTACGCGGCTCGGCAGCGGTTCTCTGGTGTCGCTTCCTCAGTGGAGACCAACTCTAGCTCCGTCCCGGCGGACTTTGCAGTCTCATCCGCTCGCGACGTGACTTGCAGAGAAATGCGTCCGGACGCTATCGCGCCACTGTCAAGCGACCACCAAGCCTCAGCTTGGTTGCCGACACTCTCGCGT
>JADFLK010000349.1 GCA_022564455.1 Bacteroidota bacterium | reverse complement strand
AATACAGCCCAGAAGTGGAAGCCACGATCGAGGTGGTGGGCACGCATCAACTCTCGAACGCGTACCCGAACCCGTTCAACCCACAGAGCCAGTTCAACCTCGCCGTAGCGCGCGATCAGCGCGTCACGGCTGAACTCTACAATGTACTCGGGCAGAGGGTGGCTACGCTGTTCAATGGAACCATTGAGGCCAACAGTACTCAGATTGTCCGAATAGACGGCGGTGCTTTGGCGAGCGGCGCCTACATCGTTCGCATTGCGGGCGAGACCTTCACCGACGCCCTCCGTGTAACGCTGACAAAATAGCCCGGCCGAATACCGGCTAGAACTCCGGCGGGGCCTGATCATTCCGATCAGGCCCCGCTTTTGTATAACGCGGGCCGGTTGCAAAATTGACCACGGCGTGGTTTATTCGGCACACCAGCGAATACCTCCCTTCGATATCAAACTGCTGCGATGTCCGCCACTTCCAATCGAAAAGTATTGCTGCTCGGCTGGGACGCCGCCGACTGGAAGGTGATTACACCGCTCATGGATGCGGGCCACATGCCATCGCTCGAGAGCCTGGTCAATCGCGGTGTGATGGGCAACCTCGCTACGCTGGATCCTCCGTTTTCCCCCCATGCTCTGGACGAGCATCGCGACGGGGCATACAGCCGATAAGCACGGCATCCTCGGTTTCGTTCAGCCGACCGCCGATGGAAAGGGCATTCGGCCTGTGCTGGGCACGAGCCGCAAAGTGAAGGCCATCTGGAATATCCTGAACCAGAACGGGAAGAAGACCAACGTGGTGGGCTGGTGGCCCAGCCATCCCGCCGAGCCCATCGACGGCGTGATGGTCTCCAACTTTTACCACCGTTCGGCGGGACCAACACCACTGGAGTGGACCGTGCCCCCGGGAGCCATCCATCCAAAGGAGCTCACAGACACGCTTGCCGAATTCCGGGTTCACGCGTCCGAGCTTACGTCGGCTCACCTGGTCCCCTTCGTTCCTGACATTGCCAACGTTGACCCGCTGGAAGACCCGCGAGGAACACAGTGTGCCAAGATGATAGCCGAGGCTTCAACGACGCACGCCACGGCCACCTGGTTAATGGATAATACCGAGTGGGATTTCATGGCGGTGTATCTGGATACGGTAGACCACTTCGGTCACGGATTCATGAAGTTCCACCCGCCACGGCTGGCCAAAGTGCCGCCGGAGCTTTACGAGCGGTACAAAGGCGCCGTGACAGCTTGTTATCGCTTCCACGATATGATGCTGGGGCAGATACTGGATCAGATTGACGACGACACCACGATCATCCTGATGTCGGACCACGGATTCCACTCGGATCATCTTCGCCGACTCAGCATCCCGAAAGAGCCGGCAGGACCGGCCTACGAACACCGGCAACACGGCATTTTTGTTATGGCAGGGCCGGGAATCAAGAAGGACGAGCGAGTGTACGGAGCCACTCTTCTTGATATCACGCCCACCCTCCTGACGCTTTATGGTCTTCCCGTTGGTCGAGATATGTCCGGCCGACCCATTTCTCAGGCGTTCGAGAACCCTCCGGAGATTGCGTACGTGGACTCGTGGGAAGACGTCGGCGACAAGGGTTTGATGCATGCCGCAGAGGCGAGAATGGATCCCTGGGAGGAACAAGAAGCAATGCGGCAGTTGATCGAACTCGGGTACATCGACGAACCGGAAGGTGATGAAGCCGAGCGGGTCGAAAAGACGGTTCGCGAATCGAAGTTCTATTTGTCGCGCGTTTATCTATCCACGAACAGAGCTGAAAAGGCACTTACGCTGCTCAACCAAATCCACGAGGAAGAGCCTGACACCGCCCGCTATGCGACGTGGCTTTTGAAGTGCCATCAGAAGCTGGGGAATACCGACGTGGCATTCGAGATGCTCGGGGAAGTTCGTGCCCTAAACCAGAAAAAAAAGCGAGAACTGGAAGACAAGCGGAGGGTCGCGAGAGAAAAGGCTGTTCAGCGCGGAGACGTCGCCGGCAAGGACAACGGATCGGACGAACCGAGATACACCACGGCCGATGCGCGGCTCGACCTGATGGAGGGCACACTGCTCCTTGAGCGAGGAGAGACCGATGCCGCACTCGTATGCCTGCAAAGAGCCGAGGCCGCAGATCCGCATTTCCCTACGCTCCATATTCGGACGGGCGAGGCGTTCGGCCGAGCAAATCGATGGGAAGACGCCGAGCGGTCGTTCCAGAGAGCCCTTACCATCGACCCCGACGATCCGGCCGCTCACCGTGGACTGGCTTTGGCTCTTTTACGCCAGAACGACTTCGAGCATGCCGCAGACGCCGCGCTTCGTGCTATCGGGCTACAGTACTTCTTCCCCGTAGCACACTTCCACCTCGGCGAAGCGCTTATGCGATTGGGTATGCATGAGCGGGCTGCGGAGGCCTTCGAAGTAGCAATCAGCCAGGCACCCGGGATCAGGCGCGCCCACTTCTTCCTTGTACAACTGTACCGCCAGCACCTCGATGAACCTGCAAAGGCCCAGGAGCACGAGGAGTTTATGGAGAAACACATCCTCCCTGAACCGGCGGCGAACTAGCTATTAGACTGTTTATATAATCATCAAACGTGCTATTATTTACGCCGCCCCCCACCCCGTCCTTCTCCCGCCTTGGGAGAGGGGGTTTCGTAGGAGAGATTGATTGAGGTGCTCCCCACAACAAGTACGTAATTCAACAGACTCCTAAACGAGAGAACGTACCCTACAGCGCAGAACGCTCCACCCCGCCCTTCAAAATCTTCCCGCCGTAGAATCATGGCTACACCCGAGACACCGCAATCAAACAAGCCATACGACATCCCCAAGGAAGGATCTCTTGGCCTGTTAGCGCTCGGCTACCGCGGCTTGGTTGCGTGGCGAGCCGTGCGCGGTACGGATTGGATTGAGGAGCGCCGTAAAGAGCACGAGGAGATGGCCGAACAGATCGAGGCCCGAAAGGCGAAAGAGGAAGAAGCGAAGGGGGCGAAGGAAACGAAGACAGAGGTCGAGTCGGCTCCTACCACAGTTCCTGTCGGCGTTCTTGAGAAGCTGACGATCACGATCGTCTCCGG
>JADFLK010000348.1 GCA_022564455.1 Bacteroidota bacterium | reverse complement strand
TGCGTCGGCCAGCACGTCCTTGGGGATCGATTGGGGCGGAATCCCTACCACGTAAGGGCATCGCGGACGGCGAGGAACACACCGAGGTCGCCTGCCTGGTTGTGCAGAGACTTCCAGTCGATGGATGCCCTTCAGACAATCCATTGCAGGGCCTTCCTCTCCTAACCTCCGCAAGTTCGCATAGATAGATGGGCGGGAAGAGGAAAAAGGCCGAGACAGCTACCCTGTCGATGATCTGTTCTTCAAGCCGCGCAAGCCCGGCAAGGCGCTCCGTATCCACGAGGAGAGCTCAGGGCGCTGGAGTTGGACGAGTTCTGGAGTCGGCCAGCGTCCACTACGAAGTGGATGCCACTACGTCAGCAGTAGAAACGAGTCGGCCATCCTGAAGATGGTAAATGCGATCGGCCTGCTCGGCCAGGTGGGGATCGTGCGTTATCACGAGGATGCCGGGCCGCTCGGGCAACGCAGCAAGATGATTGATGAGGTATGCGGTCGTTTCGGGATCGAGGTGGTTGCTCGGCTCATCAAGGATAAGAAGGCGGGGGCGTTTGAGGAGCGCTCGGGCGAGCGTAATACGCTGCCGCTGGCCACCGGAAAGGAACACGCCGCTTTCTCCTACCTTAGTATCGTAGCCATTTGGGAGGTCTGCAATGAAATCGTGCGCCAACGCGCTGCGGGCCGCCGCCTCGATGGCTTCTGCGTCGGCGTCCATGTCCGTGTAGGCGATGTTTTCGGCGATTGTTCCTGCAAACAGCACCGGATCCTGCGTAACGACGCCGATGCGCCGCCTTAATGATGAAATGGAGATAGAAGAGTAAGGCATACCGTCTGCCAGAAGCCGCCCGTTTTGGGGTGCATACAGGCCGAGCAAGAGGTAGAGGATGGAGGTTTTCCCCGAGCCGTTTGCCCCGGTTACGGCCACGGTTTCACCCACCGCAATCGTGAGGTCGATGCCCTCCAGTACTCGCTTGCCGTTGTAGCCGAAGGAGACATTTTCGAGAGCCAGCGTCTCAGCCTTGGGTTCTTCACCGTCGTCGGAATAGGGGCGGGGCGTATCCAGCAGCAGCAGGTACCTGATGCGCGCAAAGGCAGCCCTGCCCTCGAGCCAGAAGCCATATCCCGAAGCCAGTGTGCGTGTTGCGTTGCGGAGCATCATCACGCCAACGAAGAACGCAATCAGGTCGCCGGTGGAGAGCGTTTCTTCTGCAATCAGAGCGCCGCCGGCCACCAGCACGAGCACGCCGGCGATGGCAACAATGGATTGTTGCAAGGCGCTGTAGGTTGCTACGGATGTCACCATGCGCTCCACAGAGCTGTGATACCCCTCCATCGCTTCGTTCTGACGGTTGCGCTCCAGAGGCTCGGCCGCGTGGAGGCGGGTCAGATCCATGAGCTCCAGTGCGCGGTACGCCTCCCGGCTGAATCGCTCGAACCGGACGTGGTATTCGGCCACGTACTCCATCGTTTTGTCTTTCAGCGTAAAACGCAAGATCATCCAGCCTGGAAGAGCCAAAACGGCAAGAAGGCCGAGCAGACGAATGTCGATGACTGCGAGGACGATGCATAGCAGCATCGTAACGAGCGCGGCCGGAAGCTGCTCCGCCAGCACCGTGTTGACAAGGACGTCCACGCGTTCGGTATCGTGGACAATCATGGCGTGCATTTTTCCGCGGTCCTCCGCTTGCACGGCGCCGCGCGAGAGCCCGTACAGCCGATCCAGCAGTGCACGCCGAAACCGTGTGGTGGCCCGTTTAACCTGACGGAGGATAGTTACACGCGCCCAGACCGCAACACCTGTCTGCGACAGGTACAGGAGGGCGATCAGCCCACCTGCCAGAAAAAGTGGCGCCACTTCTCTTTTTGGTACTATCTCGACGAACAGGTACCGAACGAGCAGTGGAATCGCGAGCAGTAGAATTGCCTGCACGACTGCGCCTGTCAGGCTGACGGCCACCAGCTTTCGGCGGCTGCGCAGGTGCTTACTGAATGTGGTGGCCAGTCGCATCGTTCAATTTACCTGCGATGCAGTGGAACGTCTTGCAAGGGTTGTGCGAATCACATCCAGATAGCCGGCTCGCAGATCTCGCTCGCGGATGCCAATGTTGTTGTCGTGAATCCAGCTCAACCTCAAAGACGGAAGGATTGTTCTCAACGTGATGGGTCACCCGGTTTCAAAGCCCATCCGGATGGTTTCGCCGTCCAGAAATTGGCAGGCCACGACAGGTTCGTTCAGGCGAAAGGCAGGTATGGACAACAGGCTGTGAAGAGGAAGAAGATGCAAACGAAGGGGGGCGTACGCAAGTTTTTTGGGGCTTCCTCATTAGCTTTACAGTCCTTCAGCATTTCGCCGGTATGATCGACACGCCGCCCCTCTACGACCGCGAATTATCGTGGCTGGCGTTCAACGGCCGAGTGTTGCAGGAGGCCGCCGATCCGGCCGTTCCACTGAACGAGCGGATCAACTTCCTGGCCATCTTTTCGTCTAACCTCGACGAGTTCTTTCGCGTCCGCGTTGCCGGCTTGCGGGCACTCTTGCGGCTCAAAAAGAAACAGCGCCAGGCGCTCGCCTTCGATCTCGAGCAGCTACTCGACGACATTCACGAGATCGTTCTCGAGCACCAGGAGACGTTTGGGCGGCTCTTCCGGGAAGAACTCGTTCCGGCTCTGGCCGAACACGGAGTCCGCCTCAGCGACGGCCGCGAGCTCTCGACTAACGAGGAGGCGCATCTGGACTCGTTCATTCGGGAAGAGGTGCAGGCGCTCCTTTCGCCGGTTTTGTTGGGGGAAGCCCCTGCTCCCTTTCTTGAGAACGGCCGCTTGTACCTTGCCGTAGAACTCTGGCAGAAAGGCGCCGGCTTTCGGGGCGATTCGTCGTGCGCGCTCGTGGCCTTGCCCCCCTCACTTTCGCGTTTTGTGGAAGTCCCCTCAGCCGATGGGCGGCTCGTTCTGTTCCTCGACGACGTTGTGCGGCGCAGCCTGCCCGAGTTGTTTCCCGACAACGAGGTCGGCGAGGCATTCGCCATCAAGCTCACGCGCGATGCCGATTTGCAGCTGGAAGACGAGTTCGAGGGCGGCCTCGTAGAG
>JADFLK010000347.1 GCA_022564455.1 Bacteroidota bacterium | reverse complement strand
TTCCGGAGAGGGACCGACGTTGCGCAGCGCGGTAATAAAGCCGGGGCCGATGGGTCACCGCTTCCTCAAAGAGATGTTTCTCAATCGCGGGCTACGCGTTGTCATGCACAACAGTTCGTATGACTTGAAGATCGCTCACCGATTTATAATCCGCTACCGAAAGATCCGCTGCCAAATCGCTGACACCATGGTCTACGCATGGCTGGACGACAATCGCGGCGCGCCAAAGTACGGCAAGCGGTTCTCCCTGAAATCTCTGGTCCGAAAGTACATCGGATACGAGATGAACACCTTGAAGAGCATCTTCAAGGAGGGTCCTCTAGCTCAGGAACGCATCGAGCTGGAGAAGAAGGCGAGGAAGCTCAAGAAAAACTGGCACGTACTCATCAAGCGTCACACCCGGCGGCAGCTCATCGTCAAGCTCGGATGCGATCCGTCGCGGCCGGACCTCCATCTCGGCCACGCCGTCGTGCTACGAAAGCTGCGGCAGTTTCAGGATCTCGGCCACAAGGCCGTTCTCATCGTCGGCGACTTTACAGCGATGATCGGCGATCCTTCAGGAAAGAGCAAAACGCGGCCGTCGCTGACGTTTGAAGAGACCCGCAAAAACGGCCGGTCGTACTTCGAGCAGGCCACAAAAATCCTCGATTCCGACCCAGGTAAGCTAGAAATCCGCTACAACGGCGATTGGCTGAACGAGATGTCGTTCGCCGATGTCGTGCGTCTCGCGAGTAACTACACGGTTGCGCGGATGCTGGAGCGCGACGAGTTCGAGAAGCGCTACAAGGCCGGTGAGCCCATCTCCATCCACGAGTTCCTCTACCCGCTGGCGCAGGCGCAAGACTCTGTGGAACTGGTCTCCGATATCGAGCTCGGCGGCACTGACCAGAAGTTTAACCTGCTTGTGGGGCGGAGCATTCAGGAGGCGGTGGGGCAGGAGCCCCAGGTGTGCATCACGTTGCCTATTCTGGAAGGCACCGACGGCGTCCAGAAGATGTCGAAGTCGCTGGACAATTACATCGGAATCACGGAAGCGCCCGAGCAGATGTATGGCAAGGCACTATCCATCCCGGATGCTCTCATCTACCGATATGCGGAACTGGCAACGGACATCCCGGCCGACGACCTCGACGAGTGGAAGCAGTACGCCGAGACGAATCCTCGCGACGCCAAGCACGACCTGGCGCTAGTCATCGTGAAGATGTACCACGGCGAAGAGGCAGCCAACTCCGCTCGGGTGCACTTCGAGCGTACGGTGATCCAGAAGGATGTTCCCGAGGAGCTTGACGAGTTCTCACCTGATGCCGAGAACGGCGTGATTGGCCTCGTGGAATTAATCCGGCAGGCAGGGTTTGCCCAGTCCAACGGAGAGGCCCGGCGGCTCGTCCAGCAAAACGCTGTCTCTCTGGATGGGGAGAAGGAAACGGACTTCGCGCGGAAGATTGATCTGGACGCCGAAGCCCCGTTTGTGCTAAAAGTTGGGAAGCGGCAGTTCGTGCGCGTCGTTCATCCGGGCTGACGAAACAACGGTTCAGCGTCGAGTGGGAGCGATTCGTACGGAAACGCTTAGGGAGTACGTTGAAAGGAGGGTATGCTACGATGCCCTCTTTGCATTCACCGGCCATGCGCAATCTCGTTCCGATCGCACTTTGTCTGTTCGCCTCGGTGGCGGTAGCGCAGGGCGATCAGGTCTCGGCGTATGTAGCCGGGGTGGCGGCACTGGAGGTCGAGGACTACACAGAGGCCGCGCGCTGGTTCGAGAAAGCGCTGGAGGAGCAGTCCGGTTTCGGGGATGCCCACTACGGTCTTGCCCAGGTCTATGCCGCTGAATCACCCATTCATGATGAGCGTAAGGTGTCGCGCGAGCTGGAACGGGCGCTTCGAATTCATCCCGACAACGCTCGGTACCTCGAAGCCCAACTGGCGGCGCTTCGACGCAGGATGCCCGAGGCGAGTGCCTTCAGTACAACCGATACACGACGCCCGACGTTGGCCGGCCACTTGCTTGCTGTAGATTCGACCAATGCCCTGGCTCACGAAGAACTGGCACTGAGTGCGTTTCTGGAGTTCGACTGGCGGCGTCAGATGGCCCGCCGGCAGGGCGGATGGAATCCTGACGAGACGCATGGTACGAGTGGGGCCGCCAACCGTGCCCGCCTGCAGGCCGAAGAGCACCTGATTGAAGCCCTCAAGCGAAACCCAGCCCGTGTCGAAACGCATCGCCTGCGTCTGCGCGTGGCTGCTCTGGCAGAAGATGATGCAGCCCTGAGCAGGGCGGCTGAGGCCTTTGCCTCGGCGCTACCCGATGAACCTGGCGCGCGGTTGTATCAGGGGCTAGCAGCGTACCGAAAGGGCGAAATTGAAGCGTCTGAGCAGTATTTCGCGACCGCCTTAGAGATAATGCCGAGCGGTGAGCGGGCAGGGTTCGAGCGGATCGCCCACTTGCTCAACGAAGAAGAGGAAGCTCTCCTGGAAACGGATTCGAGTGCGGCGACCGAACAATTTTGGCGCACACGCGATCCTCGTTTGCTTACTCCCCAAAACGAGCGGCAGCTGGAGCACTATGCCCGCCTCGCGCTGGCCGACCTGCTCTATGCCGACACCCGCAAGAGCATAAGGGGATGGGCGACACCGCGTGGCGACGTGATGGTCCGCTACGGAGCCCCGGACGAGAGTGGCCGCTGGCTGGGCGCCGATTTTTCTGCCAGGCGGTTTGGAACACTGGAGCTCTGGGTCTATGCAGAGCAGGAGGATGAGGACGGCTTTTCCTTGCTTTTTGAGGACCCCTTTCGCAACGGTGACTTCGACTTTATGAGTTCCGCTGCAGGTGAAGACGATGCAACGCGAGCACGGAGTCTCTTTCACAGAATCCCGGAGCGGTTTGCGTACCGTCCACCGGGAGGCCTCGTCGAGTTTCCGTACCTCGCTGTTCCCTTCAAGGGCGCCGCCGGTCAAACCACTCTTGTTGTTCCGATCGGCATTCCCATCGGTATTCTCAAAAATGCGTCGGTGGATCTTGGCGATTCGGAATTGAAGCCCGTCCTCGAAACAGGCGTGTTCTTGCTCGCGTCGAACGGGGGTCCGCAGGCT
>JADFLK010000022.1 GCA_022564455.1 Bacteroidota bacterium | reverse complement strand
TCCTACATTCACCGAACTGGGGATTTACTCGGTAATGTGGAGCGAGCACTGCTCGTACAAGAACTCGATTGCCATTCTCAAAACCCTCCCACGCGACGGCGAGGCCCTGCTCGTGGGCGCGGGCGAAGAGAACGCGGGGCTCGTGGATATCGGGGATGGTCTGGCCGTGGCGTTCAAGATTGAGAGTCACAACCACCCGAGTGCCGTGGAGCCCTACCAGGGCGCAGCCACCGGCGTGGGCGGCATCCAGCGCGATATTTTTACGATGGGCGCCCGGCCGATTGCTTCACTCAACAGCCTTCGCTTTGGCTCGCTCGATAATCCACGGGTGCGCTATTTGTTCGACGGTGTGGTGCGAGGCATCGGCGATTACGGCAACTCCTTCGGCGTGCCTACAGTGGGTGGCGAGGTCTATTTCGACCCGAGCTACGAGGGCAATCCGCTCGTCAACGCCATGAGTGTCGGCATTGTAAAAGTGGGCGAGACCGCAAGCGCTATCGCCGAAGGCGTCGGCAACCCGGTGTTCATTGTGGGCTCGGCCACCGGCCGCGACGGCATCCACGGAGCCACCTTTGCCAGTGAAGAAATCAGCGAGGCCAGCGAGGCCAGACGCCCGAGCGTTCAGGTCGGCGATCCCTTCACGGAGAAGCTTCTTCTCGAAGCCACGTTGGAAGTCATTCGTAGCGGCGCGGTGGTGGGCATTCAGGATATGGGTGCGGCAGGGATCACGTGCTCGTCGTGTGAGATGAGTGAGAAGGGCGGATGCGGAATGGTCATTCACGCCGACCGGGTACCCATCCGTGAGGAGGGCATGACGCCCTATGAAATCCTCCTCTCCGAAAGCCAGGAGCGAATGCTCGTGGTGGTTGAAAAGGGGCAAGAGGCAGTGATCGAGGCCATTTTTGATAAATGGGATCTGCATGTGCAGGAGATTGGTGAGGTCACCGCCGACGGCCGCGTAAGCATTTGGTGGCAGGGTGAGGAAGTGGTCAATGTGCCTGCCGAGCACCTTGTACTGGGCGGCGGCGCACCTGTCTACATCCGCGAGACCCAACGCCCCGCTTACCTCGATGCCGTGCAGGCGTTCTCTACCGATTCGGTTCCTGATGTGGACGATGCAGGCGATGTGCTCAAGCGGCTCCTCGGCAGCCCCAACATCGCCTCGAAGCGCTGGGTATTCGAGCAGTACGACACGATGGTGCGCACAAACACGGTTACGGGTCCAGGCCCCTCAGATGCGGCCGTCGTTCGAGTAAAAGGCACGGACAAGGGCCTCGCCCTCAAGACCGATTGCAACGGACGCTACGTCTACCTGAACCCGCGCAAGGGCGGGCAGATCGCCGTGGCGGAGGCTGCGCGAAATGTGGTTTGCGCCGGTGGCCGGCCCATCGCCATCACCAACTGCCTCAACTTCGGCAACCCGTACAAGCCGGAAGTCTACTGGGTGTTCAAAGAGGCCGTTGCCGGTATGGGCGACGCGTGCCGAGCCTTCAACACACCGGTAACGGGCGGCAACGTGTCTTTCTACAACGAAAGCCCCGAAGGTGCTGTCTTCCCCACACCTACCATCGGTATGCTGGGCCTGGTGGACGATGTGGAGGCCCACACAACCACCTCCGACTTCAAAACCGAAGGCGATGCCATCTTTCTTCTTTCGCCTTCAACGTGGACGACCAGGGGCGGGATAGAAGGCTCCGAGTACCTCGCGACTGTGCTTGGGCAAACCACAGGCGACGCCCCTTACCTCAACCTCGAGGAAGAGGCGGCTGTACACACGGCCATGCTGGCACTGATTCGCAATGGTTTTGTCGAGAGCGCACACGACGTCTCGGACGGGGGGCTTGCCGTGTGCCTCGCGGAAAGCTGCATCCACAGCGGCCTAGGGGCTGATGTGCAACTCAGCAATGCGGCGCCGGCCAGGCTGGACGCCCTCTTATTTGGTGAAGCGCAATCGCGCATCGTTTTCTCTGTACGGCCGGATGCTACGCTCCACGAGGAGCTTTGCGATCTTGTCGCAGGCCATGGTGCACAAGCTACTCGGATAGGTACTGTCGGCGAAGGCGCACTACACATTGCCGTGGATGACTCTCTGGTACTTGACGAGTCTGTGGAGGCTCTTGCGAAACCTTATGACTCCACCATTCCCGAGGCCATGGGTGAGACCGTTGCGTAGGAGCCGGTTGAAAGGGTTGTCCTCTACCAGTGTCGGCACCTCTTGGCCGATCTCGGCATTGCGAGATGTTCGACGAATCACCAATTTGCCTGCGATCTCGCGCCTTGATCTAGACCGAGACGCCCTCGCCTCGGCGACGGAGCACTTCTTCAACGGGCGCCTTCGTCTGAGCAGTTGCCCCGTCCCCGCCCAATGATGGAATTGGGGTGCGTGGAAGTGTTACGGTAAGTACGCTGCCGGCACCCTTGCGGCTCAGCACGCTTATTTGCCCGCCCATGAGATCCACCAGGCGCTTGGCGATGGCGACGCCGAGGCCGTTGCCCTCATGGCTGCGCGCAAAGCCTGACGATTCCTGCTTGAACTCCGTGAACAAGTGCGGCAGGAAATCTTCGTCCATGCCTTCCCCGGTATCCGCAACGTGCAGGTGAATCAGGTCGGATTTCGCCTCTATCGTCACCCGGACAGAGCCTTCCGTCGTGAATTTGATGGCGTTGTCGACAAGATTTCCGATCACCTTTCGGAACGCATCTCGATCCAGCAGAATGGGGAGTGTCTCAACGTCTGTTTCCAGGTAGATGGGCAGGTTCTTCGTGTCGGCCTCGGCTCTGAGTTCAGCGATCACGGCCTCGACTTCCTCCACCAGGTCAAGCGGTGCAGGCCGCAAGGTTACTTCGCCGGCATCGAGTTGGGCGAAGTCGAGGACGGCGTTCAGGGTGTTGAGCAGCCGCTTTCCTCCGTGTTCGATCAGATCGGTGAACTCCTGCTGCTCTGCATCTACTTCATCATGCAGCAATTCTGCAGCGCCGATAATGGCCGTCAGCGGCGTGCGGATTTCGTGGCTCATGTTGATGAGGAAGGCGCTCTTTAGCTGTTCCATCTCCTCGGCGCGGTGCTTGGCTTCAATGAGGCCTTGCTCGTAGGCCCGGCGTGCCGAAACGTCGCGGGCAATGGACAGGAATGCATCCTTCCCATCAAGATTCAGACGGTGCGTCCGCATTTCGAACGGAATGGTTTTCCCTGTCTTTGTGTTTAGCTCGATGGTATGAAGTGCTCCGCCGTGTTTTCTTGCGTCAAGGAGGTGCTGCTCAAGCTCCGGCAGCGCGCCGTCTGCGACCATCTTTCGCAGCGTCAGTTTATTGAACTCCTGAGTAGTATACCCCAGTAGATGCTGCGCCATAATGTTGGCATCAATGATCCATCCCGCCGCGTGGTCATCTGCATGTACGAGAACACTGTCGCCGGCGGCATTGAACAGATGGCTGTATCGAGTTTCGGAAACCTGAAGTTGCGAAAGACGATTACGCACTTGTTTGCGCAAGGCAAAGGCCCAGCCTGCGGCTATCAGGAGCAGGAGAGCAACGACGATCGCCGCGTTGCGGTACCAGCTTGGTGGAAGGCCCGCTCGCGTTACGTCTTCCGCGGTACGGGGGAAAATCTGGTAGGAGCTGTTGAACGGAGCCTGCCTGTCGAACTGCCCGGCTATGCCACGAATACGGACATACTCGCCCACCTGATAGCCCTCGAAGGAGATGGGCTGCGGCCGGTTGGCGTACGCAAATACGTTTACAAACTGGCCATCCACGAGGATGATCAGGTTGTCTCCGGCCTCGTTTGGGACGCGAGCCGCGACGATACCTTTTATCTCGATGAGGCTGCCTTCGTAGCGTTCCAGACCGTCTGTTTTGATTTCAGAAACCACTTCTGGTTCAATTTCGCGTGACGGCACGTCAACCAATCGATAAATAGGATCGGTGAGTTGCGCCATACCTTGCTCGTGGTCCAGACGGCCGCGGACCACCAGACTGTCGCCCGATACAATGGTCGGTGCTGCTGAAGATGCGACCAGCTTAATTCCGCCGCTACCGTCTTGCAGGAAGACCTCCGTCCAGTTGCGGTGGAGTTGTCCCGAGGTGATTGTTGCACGTCCTGCAATCAGAAATGTGTCGCCCACCGCATCAGGAACGAGATCGCCGTTCCCGTCCACGAGAAGCCTCGCAATCGGTACTGGCTGCCCGTTCAAATCTAAGGATTGCGCCATGCTCCCACCTGCAGCCAACACAGCAAGGAGGAGGGCTGACGACCGCCGGAAGCGGCGCCAAAACGTATGGGACGCGGATATTGGTGCCATGCAGGCGTTCGACGGATATCGTTGATATCGGCTGGGGCAGGCCGGTCTTTAACCTTCCAACCTTGTGTAGCAGCCCAGCGGGAACCTCGAGGCGTATATCACACAGAACCTCAACAGACGGTAGAGAACCCGGCGCCATGCGTCCCGTTCAACCGCCACAAATCCCCTCTTACACCTTCCACAACCAGCATGGCCGACGACGCCAAGTACATCACCGTCACCGACGACAACTTCGAGCAGGAAGTGCTCAACAGCGACCTACCCGTTTTAGTCGATTTTTGGGCTGAATGGTGCGGACCCTGCCGCGTCATCGCACCTACTATTGAAGAAATTGCCGCCGATTACGAAGGGAGGGCACGGGTTGCGAAGCTCGATACCGACAGCAACCCAGAGGTTGCCATGAAGTATGGCATTCGGTCGATCCCCTCGCTAATTTTCTTTAAGGATGGCCATCCGGTCGATCAGATGATTGGCGTGGTACCGAAGAATGTGCTGGCGGAGAAGCTCGACGCCCTTGTTGGCCAGGAAGCTTGAAAGCCCAGCTTTATTATGAGAAGAGGGATGGTCGTGTGGCCATCCTTCTTTCGTATTGGTACCCCTCTTTTTGCACGCAATAAATAGATGGACAACGAAATGCCTGACCTGTCTGCTTTCGAGGGCATCGATTTTGATGGGGCCGAGCGCCGCAGCGTCGTCATTATCGGAACCGGCCCAGCTGGCCTCACGGCTGCCTTGTATTCGGCACGCGCCAATCTGGAGCCGCTCGTCGTCCAGGGCGTGGAGCCGGGCGGGCAGTTGATAACGACGACGGATGTAGAGAACTACCCTGGCTTTCCGGACGGAATCATGGGCCCAGAGCTTATGCAGAAGTTCGACGCTCAAGCGGCGCACTTTGGCGCGGATCTGCGCTTTGGCACCGTCACGGCGGTCGATTTCTCCGAGCGGCCCTTCCGATTGGTTGTGGATGCGACGACGCCCGTTCTCGCAGACACCGTAATCATTTCCACGGGGGCGTCGGCGAAGTACCTCGGCCTCGAAAACGAGGCGCGGCTGCTGGGCCACGGCGTATCTGCGTGCGCTACGTGCGACGGCGCGTTCTTCCGGGGCGAAGATGTGGCCGTCGCGGGCGGCGGCGATACTGCCATGGAGGAAGCGCTCTTCCTCACGCGGTTTGTCACGAAGGTCTACCTCATCCACCGGCGCGACACCCTGCGCGCCTCCAAGATCATGCAGGAGCGGGCCTTCGCGAACGACAAGATCGAGTTCATCTGGGACACCGTGGTCAACGACGTGCTCGGCGACAAGGAGGTTGACGGTCTGGTCATCCAGAACCTGACGACGGGTGAGGAGCGCACGCTGCCGGTGAAGGGCTTTTTCGTGGCCATCGGGCATAAGCCGAACACGGATATCTTCGGTGGCTGGCTGGATATGGACGAGACCGGCTACATCCAAACCAGGCCGGACTCGACGCACACTAACGTACCGGGCGTGTTTGCCTCCGGCGACGCCCAGGACCATGTGTACCGGCAAGCCGTAACCGCAGCAGGTACGGGCTGCATGGCTGCCATCGACGCCGAGCGCTGGATGGCGGAGCAGGAAGCGGGGAAGCAGGTGGAGCCGGAGAGGGTGTAAATTGGTTTGCCTGGCGTGCAAGCCTTTTCTCTCCGATGACATTGCGGTTCGCCTCCCTTTCGCTTTTCGTTCTGCTCTGTGCTGTGTCGGTATGTGGTGCGCCGGTGTGCGCGCAGATCTCATTGGCCGATCGTCTTGAGGATCTACGGCGCGAAACCGCCGTGCGCCTTGCGCTGGCCGCACACGCCGAGATGCGCGCCTACGACGTGACGGTGGAGGCCGCCGACGGCGTGGTGGTTCTTTCGGGTCTCGTACCCACGCTCGGCGCCCGCGACCGCGTGGTTAGTTATGTCGCCAGCCTGCCGGATGTACGCATTGTGCGCAGTACGTTGCGGCTGGAAGGACAGCCCAATGAACCTCTTGAAGATCCCGTCGTGCTTCGCCAGGGGGAGGGAACGGAGGTTGCTCAGGAACAGCGAGAGGAGTTGGATGCGCCGGATCAGGAGCCTGCCGAAGCAGGGCCGCGCTACTACACCGTACGCCGGGGCGACACGCTCTACGGCATCGCGCGGCGCCATGAGACCACGATTAGCGCTATCAGCCGACTGAACAACCTGCGTTCAACTACTTTGCGTGTTGGGCAGAGATTGCGGGTTAAATGATGTCCACCTATCCTCGCGCAAGTCCTGTTCGTGTACGGTAGAGATTGCTATTCCGAAATAGCCGGTACGGATTGAGCTTGCGGCCACGGTAGAGCTGCCCCGGCCGGCGGCCACCGGTCTCGATCACCTGGAAGTGCAAGTGGGCCACGGTGTAGCGCGCATTGCCGGAATTGCCCACGTAACCCAACGTGTCCCCCTGAAAGATGGTTCGTCCCACTTCGATGCCCGGGGCGTAGTCGTCGAGGTGGGCATAGTAGAAGGCGTACCGGCCGTCCGGGCTCTGGGCGTAGAGCACGTTGCCTCCGAGGCGGTTTGTGTGCTTCCTGATGATCGAACCATCTGAGACTGCTACGACGGGCGTTCCCCGATCCGCCGCAATATCGATGGCCTGGTGTGTCCGCCCGCCGGAGCGGCGCGCATAGAAGGAATCGTCAAGATCCTCGGGCTCGAAACCGGCAACAGGCACCATCAACCGGTTCAGCGAGAACGCCAGTTCAACAGGCTCAATAGGAATATCTACAGGTACCCCCGCTGCTTCCATCGCCTCGGCGGATATGCCACTGATCTTAGGGTCGAGCACGCCGACAGAGGGAATTGTGTCGGTCTGGGCCACGAGATACACGGGAAGCTCGAATCGCGGCTCGGAAGAGGCAGGCTCGGCGCTCGACAGCGCAGCCACGCCCACGAATGCGGGTAGGCATACGGCCAGTGCTAAAACAACGCGCAAACGGTTCGACGTCATGAAGGAGGTCATTTGCGGAGGAGGTTCTTCACGAGGAAGCCCACGTTCTCCTTGCGCTCGCGGAGGCGGCGGGAGAAGTAGGGAAGCCACTGGGTACCGTAGGGAACGTAGACACGCATGTTGTAGCCCTCGGCTACGAGGTTCCGTTGGGTTTCGGCGCGGATGCCGTACAGCATCTGGAACTCGAAGTCGTTGGGGTCGATGGCCGCTTCGGTGGCGAAGGCTTTGGTGGCATTGATCAGTTCGTCGTCGTGCGTTGCAATGGCGGGATAGCGCGCGTGGAGCAGCAGCATCCGCATGTATTGGCGGAATTGTTCGCGAATCGTAACCATGTCCTGATGGGCCAATTCGGGCGGTTCGCGGTAAGCCCCTTTGCAAAGGCGGACGCGCGCTTTTAGCTCGCACATCCGTTCTACGTCGCGCTCGGTTCGCTTGAGGTAGGCCTGAAGGACAACACCCACATAATTACCAAAGTCGGGGTGAACTTCCTCAAGAATGTTGATGGTTGATTGCGTGAGGTCACCGTCCTCCATGTCGAGCCGTACAAACGTATGCGTTTGCCGCGCGACGGTGAGGAGCCGCTTGAGGTTGGCAACGCAAAAGTCGTGATCGATCACCTGACCGATCATGGAGAGCTTGATCGAGATATTTGCGTCGCCGCCACCGCGGCGGTGGGCGAGGCGCTGTACGAGATCAACGTAGTCGTGCGTGTAGGCCTCGGCCGCCTGTCGGTCGTCCACGTGCTCGCCCAGCAGGTCGAGCGAAACGAACAAGCCATCGGCGAGGAGACGATCGACGACAGGGAGGGTTTTGTCGAGCGTCTCGCCGGCTACAAACCGACGGGCAAGAACGAAGGGCAGCTTCATACACAAAGTGGCAGAGGCCGCGCGCTACTCCGCGAAGCCAGCCAAAACTACGGTTTGGCCGGTTTCGCTTCAATCGAAGCCCTATTGAATACGCTTGGATCTCAGCGCCGAAGCCATACGGCCAAAGCTCAACAGCCCTCGTAAATGGAATGGCATATGCACACAATGGGATAGGTGATGGAATAGGGCGTCAGAACCCTGAAGCCACATCCGCCACCAACCCCGCGTTACGAATTCGCCCTCCTCGGGGCAGAATTGTGCGTCTCCGCCACTTGCTCCCATCAGCTACCCGTTTGGTTTGTCCGAGAAATCACTTCTTGAATCTGAGCTTCTTGAAGCGGCTGAGTCCGGCCGTCTGCTTGATGACGAAGCGTTGCTTGCTGCGATCCAACCAGAAGAAGACGTAACCGGAAATCGCTCTGTGCGCTTCTTCCGCCGTTTCGTTGACGGGTTCCTCTCTCGGCATCTTCTGCAGGGAGGCCTGGATCGCCGCCGCCGAGCGCAGTTTACGGTGATTATTGCATTGCTGCTATTGCCGTTTAATGGATTGCTTGTGCAGCAACTATGGTCGAGTGGATTGATTTCACAGGCTATTGTCGCCGCCATCTGCGGAATTGTCATCATAGGATGCGTTGCCGTACTGAAGGTATCGCGTTCGCATGTTTGGCCAGGGTCTGTGATTTGTGGTGTTCTTTCTTTCGTTGTGTTCTTCCAGGCGTTCGCCGATGCGGGCTTGCACGATCCCATTCTGTACTGGACCGGGCTCGTTCCGTTGGCAGCGGCCCTTTCGGTCGGGCCGCGCCTCTCCCTTGTCAGTGCATTCATCAACCTGATTGGCATTGGCACCCTGTACGCGCTAACCGTTACAGGTCATCAGTTCCCTCACCTTTCTACATTACAAGAACTCGATCAAGCGGCGCTCCTCACTGTTTCGACTGCCTCATTGCTTGCGCTGATGTGGGGTTGGTTCTATGAGGGGCACACATTGCGTGAGTTGACGGCCCTGAACGGGCGGATTTCAAGTTTCAAATCGGCGCTGGCGAGTAGCGAAGAGCGATACCAGACATTGTTCGATAACGTCCCGGAGGGCGTGTATCGGAGCACGCCGGAAGGAAAGATCCTTATGGCCAACCGGGCAATGGTTTCACTCTTGGGGTTCGAATCGGAAAAGGAGGTGAAGGCACTGGCCCCCGAGACCGATATTTACGCCTACCCCGAGCAACGAAAGCACTTCCAGGAGCTCATTGAAACGGTGGGTGAGGTCCGTCAGTTTTCTACGGTATGGAAGCGAAAGGATGGCCGGCATCTGCACGTACGGGAGAACGCCCGTATGGTATTGAGCAAGGAAGGAAAGCCGCTTTTCTACGAGGGCACCGTTGAGGACGTAACGGCCCAGCGTCGTGTGCAGCAGGCCCTCCGGAAGAGCGAAGAACGCTTCCGTTCATTGGTGCAGCATTCGTCCGATATCATCACGGTGCTCGACGGATTTGGGACCATCACATACCTCAGTCCCTCAATCGAGCACCTTCTGGGCTATTCGTCGGACGAAATGATGGGGCAAAATCCCTTCGAGCGCATCCACCCTGAGGATCGTCGGAGAATGGGCGTGTTGCTGAAAAAGATTGTCAGGAAAAGCGGCGTGCATGGAAGCGTAGAGTTCCGAATGCGCCACGCGAAAGGCCACTATGTGTACATCGAATCGGTCGGCGCCAACCTGCTGCACGATGTAAACGTGGGGGGTATTGTGCTCAATTCACGCGACATCACGGAGCGTAAGCGCGCCGAGGCCGTGCTCGTGGCTGCCAAGGAACAGGCCGAGGAGGCTGCGCGCCTGAAGAGCAACTTCCTGGCAAACATGAGCCACGAAATCCGTACGCCGCTAACGGGTATTCTCGGCTTTTCCAGCATTCTCGCTGAGGAAATAACCGATCCCGAGCACCGGGAGTTCGTGACGCTCATCGAGAAGAGCGGCCGCCGCCTGATGGAAACGCTGAACTCCGTCCTCGACCTGGCTCGCCTCGAATCGGGAGGCATGGAATTGACCATGGAGCCAGTACTGGTTGCCGAGGCCGTCCATCAGATCGTCCATCTTATGCAACCCATGGCGGGGGATCGAAACATCCTGCTTCAGGAGGCGATATCAGACCCCGAGGCCAAAGCAAACCTCGATGTAGGCGCCCTGAACCGTGTGCTGACCAACCTCGTCGGCAATGCCATCAAATTCACGGAGGAAGGCAGTGTAACAGTCGAAATGGACGCGAGCCCATCGTCGATTGTGCTTCGTGTCCGCGATACCGGTGTAGGTATCGATGCAGAATTTTTGCCACGCCTGTTTAACGAATTCGAGCAAGAATCAACGGGGATCGGGCGAAGTCACGAGGGGTCCGGACTTGGCCTCACTATCACCTATCAACTTGTGAAACGGATGAATGGCACCATCTCCGTTGAAAGCACAAAGGGTGTCGGTTCAGTGTTTGAGGTTCGCTTTCCCCGCACCGTACAATCATCGTCACGTCCCGATATCGCACCGGAGCAACACGAGATATTATCGAAATCGGAGCAGAGCAAAGGCCGTAGTGTCCTGGTTGTAGACGACAATGAAACCACGCGATTCCTTATGGAGCGCATGCTGGAAGCCGAGTACGAGACGCATGCGGCCGGTACAGCGGAGGACGCTGTTGCAGCCGCCTCTGACGTCCGCTACGATGCCGTCCTGATGGATATCAATCTCGGTGCCGAGGTATCGGGTGAGGATGTAATGCACCGCTTTCGTCATCTCGAGGGCTATGCACAGGTTCCCATCGTCGCGTTCACCGCGTATGCGTTGCCAGGCGATCACGAGCGGTTCCTGAGCGCAGGGTTCGATGGCTATTTGTCCAAACCCTTTACCAAACAACAGGTATTGGCGCTTTTGGGTGAATTGATTGAAGGTGAGAGCAACACGCACGAGCGGCCCGCTGCAGAAGATGGCATGCACATGATCATACCAGGACCGCGTTCCAAAACCCGCAAGCCTGCGGGGCCGGCTCTTGAGGAGGGGGCAACAGATGAGCACTCGACTCCACCAGAGTCGGTAGCGTAGGCAGCCCGGGCTGAACCGGCGCGTGGTTGAAGCGTCTCAGCCGAGGATCAAAACCCACTTCCATGCCTGAGGCCCGTTCAATTTCAGACCTACGTGAGGAGTACACTCAGGCTTCGCTCAACAAGGCCGGCGTTGCCAAAGAACCCATCGCCCAGTTGAGTACGTGGCTCGATGAAGCACGCGCCGTGGAGGAGCACGAACCTACGGCGATGTCGCTTGCAACGGTGTCCAGCGATAGCCGCCCGTCCGCCCATCTCTCTACTTCATACTCAGGGCGATTCCTGTCGGCTTTCCGAAGGAAAACGTATACCTCGTGCTTCTCGCTTAACGCCCGGGCAACACTATGCGTATAGACCGAGATCCCACCGAGACCAAACGGATAACACTCGTGACTAACTTGCGCGATCTTCACCGCTGGCCGCCGCCGCCCGGGTTACGTAGCAGGTCCTGATATACCCTCGCGAGCTCTGTCGCGTTTTCGTCAATGGTCTTGAGACGTGGCATGTTGTCGCGGAGTCGGCAGAT
>JADFLK010000021.1 GCA_022564455.1 Bacteroidota bacterium | reverse complement strand
AAGACGATCAATGAAAAATCTTCACCTTGTAGCTGTTTTTGCCGTTTTGAGCCTCCTGAGCACCCCTGTGCTTCAGGCTCAGGAGCAGGTAGGATCAGGCTTGGATGCCGATAATGAAAGAGAAGAGGTTCACGTCCGCGTCCTTGAAATCCATGATGGAAACCTATTGCTGGATGGCCGTGTGTTGCCGACGAGTAATTTGCCGGGCGGGTTGCGGCTCGATGGCATTGAGATGACATACCGTTTCAGCGGCCCCGTAACGCCTGTCCTGGAAATCGATGGGGAAGTATACGTGTTGGCCGGTGAACGCTTGATTAGGATGGATGATGCGGCACCCAACAGGGCCAACGTGTATTTCCTCGGCCAGCCCGAGATGAACGTTAGGGTTGCCCCGGTGACTGGAGCCGGAGCAGCGATGGCGCCTCTGCCCATTCTGGATGATGAACTCGAACAGGCGGGAGAACTGGCCTACCTGCGCCAGTTGTCCTTTCGCGACCGCACCCTCTTCAACCAGATCCAGCGGGAGCAGTCCGTGGAACTGGAGACTTTTCGGCTGGCTGGGGAGTATCGACGAGCGAACGGCACGGCCGACCAGAGCCGGATTGAGGATGAGCTCCGTGACAAGCTGGACGAATCGTTCGAACTCAAACAACAAATCCGTACCGACGAGATTGCGCAGGCCGAATCTCAGATCATCGAACTTCGCGGCCTTCTTGACGAGCGCTCAGCTCGCAAGGATCAGATCATCGAACGCCGCTTGCGCGAGTTGATCGGCAAGCGCGGCCACTGATTGCAACCACAACTTGTAACCACCGATTGTAACCACCACTGGAGAAGCCGGTCTCCACCGACCGTCCGCTGTTTCACTCCTAACCCCCTACTCCCATGTATCACCCTTTGCGCTTGTTTCTGGCTGGTTTTCTGATGATCGGCCTCGCCGCGCCCAATCTGGTTTCCGCCCAGGAGGACGACGGTGACGACGAAGAGACCGTCATCGAAGAAGACACCGACGGTGATCGCCCCCGTGTCGAGGGGCGCTTCATCCGGCGTTCGCCCCGCGGTATGCTGAATCGATTTCACGAGCGCGGTGAGCCGCACATAGAGCGTCGTGGCGAGATCATCTTTCGCGATGAGAATGGCAACGAGCGTCGCTTCACGATGGACGGCGAGGGCGTCCAGTGGTATGGTCATGATGGTGCTGCTGTAACCGATACTACGATCGACGGCCAGCGGGTCATCATCATCCGTATGCCTGATGGCAACGAGGAGATCATCGAACTGGATGGGATGATGGATCATGCTTTCTCGTTCATCATGCCTGACTTCAACGTGCCGCACTTCGAGCATGATTTCGGCTTCGAGATGCCGGAAGGCAACGAAATGCGCCTCCGGATGTTTGGTGACGGAGGATCGAACGCGTTTGCGTTCGGGCCGAACTTTATGCACCTCGAAGGCATGATGGGAGCTTCGTCTGAGACGCGCCGTGAGATGATGGAACTCGAACGCCGCTCGGTTGAGATTGCTTCGCAGCTTCGTGAAGAGCAGAGTGCCGAGTTGGAGCGCGAACTGGATGAGGTCCTCGAATCGCTCTTCGATCTTCGCGGCCAGGCCCGCGCCGAAAGGGCCGACCGTATGGAGGAACAAGCCGAAGAGCTTCGTCAGGAGGTGCAGGAACTACGCGGCTCCCTCAACGAGCGCAACCGAGACCGAAGTAACATCATTGCGGAACGTAAGCGCGAGCTTCTCGGCATGCGCGGAAACGGCTGGTAGTCGTAGTCCAGTGCCGCCCCATTTCCGATACCCCGGCAGGTATGCCTGCCGGGGTATCGTGCTTTAGGTGGGCGCTTCGTAACACAAACCGTACGAAACCCCCCGCGCATTGCATGATGCTCGAGGATTGTATCTTGGTTGGCCACCTAGCGGTATTTAGCCAGAATCGCTGAAAACGGTGCATTCCAAAGCCATTCGATGAATGCGCATCGCGAGCGAGACCGCTAGTAAGGGCGATATCCATACAGCGGCACAGGTTTATCAGGGAGATGCTGCCCGTGCTCGTACAAGAAAACTGGCGCGGACTCCCTGTTTCGCTTATGATTTCGTCCTGCGGCTCTTCTGAGTTCGCAGAGATTCCCTTGACGGGTATGCTGTTTGTCCGCCAACTTTTCGTCCTCAACGTCCGCAGCGTTCTCGTTGCCCTGGTTCTTGCCACTCTGCTGAGCGCCGGCACTTACGCCCGCGTCGATACTGATATCGAACGGGTCTCCTTCACGTCGAGGTCCGACGGGGGAGGCTATGTGGTTCGGCTGCACATGAACGGCCGTGTTGCCGCGTACAGCGTGGAGCAGCCCTCCGCGACTGAGCTGCACCTCACGATTTTCCAGGCTGGCCTCGCCGCCGATCTTCGGCGCGACCCGGCTCAGGGCCCGATTGCAAGCTATCGCGTTCTTCCTTCCAACGACCGCGTGGTATTTGCGTTTACACTGCGCTCGGGAGTTCACGTAGAGGTGCAGGCGTACCCGGATCGTGCTTCCAACGATCTTCTGCTGTCGCTTTCTATCCGCCCCGCTCCGCCGGTCACCATGACCACAATTGGAGGGAACTCCGGCAACGGAGGAGGCCAGGTGGACGCAGCGGCCCTAAGTAACTGGCGGCTGGACTGCATGGTGATTGACGCAGGCCACGGTGGCCATGACAGCGGAGCAACGTACAACGGCGTCCGCGAAAAAGACGTAAACCTCGGTATCGCCCGGAGGCTTGGTGCCTACGTCCAGGACCGCCTCGGCATCCGTGTAGTTTACACAAGAGTGGATGACCGCTTCGTCGAGTTACACGAACGGGGGCGGATCGCCAATGCGTCGTGCGGCAAGCTGTTCGTTTCCATCCACGCCAACGCGGCGCCTTCTCGTACCGCTACAGGCACGGAAACCTATTTCCTGGCGCCGCATCGGACGGAAAGTGCGCGTAGCGTAATGGCCCGAGAGAACAGTGTGGTACGCCTTGAGAGCGATCCGAGTCTCTACGAGGACTTTGATACCGAGGGCGGCATTATGCGCACGCTTGCCTTCAGCAGCTATCAGCAGGAAAGCCAGGAGTTGGCGAGCCTCATCGAAGAAGAGTTCGGAACCCGGGCCAATCGCCTCAGCCGGGGCGTGAAGCAGGCCGGATTCCTCGTCCTATGGCGTGCCTCCATGCCGGCCGTGCTTGTCGAGACCGGGTTTGTTACCAATGCCGCAGAGGCCCGCTTTCTCGCGAGCGCCGACGGTCAGGACCTCATCGCCAGCGCCATTTTTCGCGCTATCCGCGACTACAAGGAGCGCTATGAGCGCGACCTTCGCGTGGCCCGAAATTAGAAGCTGATCCCATCTGCCAAGTCGTTACGTGCCTTCGTCGGCACGTAGTGAAAGGCGCGTCCCGTACCTTCGGGGCGCGCCATTTTTATACTGTCAGGTTGGGCTGCCATGTCAGACCGTCTCGAAGCCGCTATCCGCACGATTCCCGATTTCCCGGAGCCGGGGATCGAGTTCAAGGACATCACTCCGATTCTCGCCGATCCGGAGTTATTTGCGGAGGCCGTCGAACTCCTGCAAACCCCGTACTCCAGTGCCGACATAACGCACGTGGTCGGGATGGAAGCACGGGGCTTCTGGTTTGGCGCCGCGCTGGCCGAGCGCCTCGGAGCTGGGTTCGTACCGGCCCGAAAGCCCGGAAAACTACCCGGCGCTACGATTAGCGAGAAGTATGCTCTCGAGTATGGCGCCGACGCCCTCGAGATCCACGACGACCTGCTAAGGCGGGGACACCGGGTGCTCATCCACGACGACGTGATTGCCACAGGCGGCACGGCGGCGGCCGTGGCACGCCTCGTGATGCGAACCGGAGCCGAGGTTGTCGGCTTTTCTTTCTTCATTGAGCTTGCCTTCCTCAATGGCCGGGAGAAGCTCCCCGAAGGCGTTCCATTCCGCGCCGTCATTGAGGTCTAGGGGGCTGTTTGGAAACTCCACCTACCTGCGGCAGCGCCTCCTTCCCGATCTCTGCGTTGCGAAATACTCGATGAATCACTGATTTGTCTACGATTTTGCGTCTTGATCTAGGTCGAAATTTACGAACCTTGCTGACGGCGTAGTAATTTAGGCATAGTAATTAAGGCGTAGTAATTCAACAGCCTCCTAGCGAACCGCGATGCAGGAAATTTCTACGCGCGCTCCGCGCGGAAGTGCCGCCACCTGAATGGTCTCGCGGGCGGGCGGGGCTTCACAGAAATACCGCGCGTACACCTCGTTGACGGGCGCATAGTCATCCAGGCTCGTCAGAAAAACTGTACACTGCACCGCGTGCTGGAAATCGAGGCCGCCGGCGCGCAACACAGCGCCGAGGTTATCCAGAACCTGTGTGGCCTCCTCTTCAATCTCGCCCCGAATCATCTCACCCGACACTGGATCAAGCGAAATCTGGCCCGAACAAAACAACATGTTCCCCGCCAATACACCCTGGCTGTAGGGCCCAATTGCTGCTGGAGCGTTCGGGCTTTTTATGGAATGGCGCAGAGACGGGGGGGGGACTTTCATTTGAAACCAGAAAGAGTGTGGAGAAAATCGAGCCCATAGTTACCGAGCGGTTTGGCGGTCGCCAAGCGAAGATTCGGTTTGAACCCGATGGAGTTATGAGATAGAGGGCCAGAAAGCGAAATGACGTGGAACGGACCATGTTTGGGTGTCGTTGGGGACGCACACCACCTCACTAAGTCCAGCAAATCCATGAGTCGCAATGGACGTGTTCTCGTAGCCATGAGCGGGGGAGTGGACTCCTCCGTGGCCGCTGCTCTTCTGCACGAGGAGGGCTATGACATTGTGGGTATCACAATGAAAACGTGGGATTACGCCACGACCGGTGGGGCGGCCGAGGCCAAAAAGCGCACGAAGGAGGTGGGCTGCTGCACGCTGGAGTCGATGAACGACGCCCGCTCCGTGGCCGTGCGGATGGATTTTCCGCACTTCGTCCTCGACATCCGCCGGGAGTTCGGCGACTGGGTGGTGGATCGCTTTACGAGCGATTATCTCGAAGGGCGCACTCCCAATCCCTGCGTGCTCTGCAACACGCACATCAAATGGGCGGCGCTACTTCAGCGGGCAGATGCCCTCGGTTGTGAGCACATTGCCACCGGGCACTACGCGCGGGTTCGCCGGGACGAAGAATCGGAGCGCTATGTGGTGAGTCGCGGCCTCGACCGAAACAAGGACCAGAGCTATGCGCTCTGGGGGATCGAGCAGGAGCACCTCGCCCGCAGCATTTTCCCGCTTGGCGAGTACACCAAGCCCGCCATCCGCCGGATGGCTACCGATTTTGGACTGGAGCACGTGGCCGGTAAGCCCGATTCATACGAGATCTGCTTCATCCCAGACAACGACTACCGAGGTTTCCTCAAGCGCCGCGTGAACGGGCTGGAGGAGAAAGTGGATGGCGGCGCGTTCGTGATGGAGGCAACCGGTGAGGTGGTTGGCATGCACCAAGGCTATCCGTTCTACACCATTGGGCAGCGGCGCGGCCTAGACCTCGCCTTCGGCGAGCCAATCTATGTCACCCGGATCGATGTGCTGACGAACACGGTGTACGTGGGTACGAAGGACGAATTGGACGGCCGGACGCTCACAGCCCGGCAACTCAACTTCGGCAAGGTGGCCGGATTAAACGAAGAAACGCCGGCCACTGGGCAGATCCGCTACAAGGACCCGGGCGCGCCTTGCCTCGTCCGCCAGACTGGTGAAGACGAGCTGGAAGTCGTATTCAAAGAGCCACGCACGGCCATCACGCCGGGCCAGTCGCTGGTGCTGTACGATGGCGATGATGTCCTTGCGGGCGGCTGGATTGCCGCAATGGAGAAGTCTGACGCCATTGATTCCACGGATTTCATCGCGCTGCCGACGTTGTGAGTACCCGTGAATGCCCCTCTTGCGCCCTGAACGCTCCGGCTGACGCCACCGCGTGTCCGTTCTGCGGCTATGAGTTCCCTGCGTCTAAGCCTGGATCGTTCACGGTAGCGTGGTTGATGATCGGTCTGATGATCCTGTTCGGGATTCCAGTTCTCGCCTGGTTGATGGGTTGGCTGGGGTGATTTCGGATTTCGGATTTCGGATGAACCTTCTGTCGGCATTGAAACCTTGCAATCTGAAACCTTCCAACCTCCCAACCCTAAAGAATGGGCGCCAGCAACCGCGTCGTCTGCACACAAAGTCGAAAGCTGAATGAGCGCCCCGTCAGATCTTCCTGCGTGAGGCGCGTGGACCGGGCAAAATCCTGCAGGAGCATGTCGGCTATGCTGCTGCAGAAATCGGCGTCGTTGAAGAGGCAGGTCAGCTCGAAGTTGAGGCGGAACGACCGGTTGTCGAGATTCGCCGTGCCCACCGTCGCGTAGTCGTTGTCTACGAGGAGGATTTTTTGGTGCATGAAGCCCTCCTCGTACAAGAACACCTTCACGCCCGCCTGCTCGACTTCCGGGAGGTAGGCGTAGGGGACGAACTTGAACAGCACGGAGTCCGTCATGCGCGGCATGAGCACGCGGACATCCACCCCGCGTAGCGCCGCAAGCTGGAGCGCCCCGAGCACCCGCCCATCCGGTACGAAATAGGGCGAGGCAATCCAGATCCGCTCCTCGGCCGATTCGATGGCGTGCATGAACAGCAGGCCACACGTTTCGAGTTCGTCGGCTGGGCCGGAGGCCAGCACCAGCCCCACCCTGTCGCGATCAGATGGCGTTGGTACCCAGTTTACATCCAGGATTTCCTCACGGCCATAGTACCAGTCGCGCAGAAACGAGATCTGGATCCCCTGCACCATTGGCCCTACGATGCTGACGTGGGTATCGCGCCAGGGGGTGAGCTTCGTATCGTGCCCGAGGTATTCGTCGCCTACATTCAGCCCGCCGATCAGCGCTTTCTTGCCATCAACAATCACAATCTTCCGGTGGTTACGAAAGTTGAGTTGGAAACGCCGTCGCCACCGCCGCTTTCCCGCAAATCCTGAAACGTGGACACCGGCGCGGCGGAGGTCATTCTTGTAGCTCCGCGGCAGCCGCGAACTGCCGATTTCATCGTAGAGGAGGTACACGCGGACACCGGCCTGTGCCTTCCGGATGAGTTGCTCCTTGAACCGTCGCCCGATCGTATCGTCGTGAATGATGTAAAACTGGGTCAGGATGTACTCCTGGGCAGATTCGATGGCCTCGAAGATGGCCTTGAACGTGGCATCGCCGTCTATGTGCAGCGTGGCGTCGTTACCTCGCGTGAAGGGCAATGTGGAGAGTGCCCGGAAAGCGCGAAGTTCACCGCGCTCATCGTGTGGATGCGCGATGAAGTCTGTCAGCACTCCGTGCCGTATGTGGGTGAGGTGTTGATCAACCACGGCGTCGAACGTGCGGAGCGCTTTGCAGTATTCGTCGAACTGGAATCGCCCGAACACCCAGTAAATGGGCAACGCGAGGTAGGGGAGGATGACCAGTGAAATTGCCCAGGCCGTCGCCCCCTGAGGGGTTCGGGTTTTCATGATGGCATCCACCGCGTGCCCGATGCCAATCGCGTGGATCAGCGGAATGCCGATGCCGAGAATCCAGCCAAGTGTCGTGCCGTCGAACATGGACGGAAGCTAGGGTCTGTTCACTGGTGGCTGCGTTTGATAAAGGCATCTACGAGCGTCGCCGTCTCCGCCGGCTGCTCCAGCATCGGAGCATGCCCAACCCCGGCCATGATCTCAATTTCTGCGTGGGAGACGTTGTCCGCCCATAGGCCGGCGGCTGAGACGTCGATTACTCCATCCTGCTCGCCCCAAACAACCAACAGGGGATGCGCCAGTTGATGGAGCCGGGAATCCAGATCGTTTGGCACCGTACCAAGGTCAGTCCAAATTTTACGATAGACCGATGCGCGGTTTGCATACCGTCGTGCAAGTACGGCAGGCGCGGGCCAGGGCAATTCCGGTGCATCATCGCCGAAGGAGATCGCTATCAGCATGTCGTATTCCTCGCGCGTGGTTGGGATGAGGAGATTCTCTCCGCGCGCGAGTGCCACATCGAGATCGCTTGGTTCCGGTGACGTGAGCCCGGCGGGATCAAGAAGAGAAACTGTGCGCACACGTTGGGGATGAGCCAGCGCCAGTTCTGCTGCAATCCGGCCTCCAAGGGAGTTGCCAACGAGGTGAACAGGGTCGGCCTCAAGCACGTCAATAAAAGCTGACAACGCATTGGTCAGATAGGTGATCGAATACGTGACCGCCGAGTCGTCCGTGTTGTCGCCGTGGGCGGGAAGGTCGGGCGCGAGGACGCGGTAGCCCGGCGGCAGAAACCGCACGAACCGTATCCAATGGTTTTTGTCTCCCGCGAAGCCATGAATGAGCACGAGAGTCTGGGGGTCCGGCCCCTCGCCGGCGCGTTCCAGGTAATGGATTCTTTGGCCGTCAATTTCAACCGTGTGCCTTTCCAGACCCGATTGCGCGCGTTCGGAAGCAACGCCCATATCAAACAGTGAACCCTGTATGCTTGCGCATCCCGCAAGGAAGAAGAGGGCAACGAAGGGGGAAAGGCGCATTAGCCGGTCATTGGAGCGTATTTGAGGGTGGCCGGCGAGTTGTCGGCTGGACGAGAGTCAAATTCGTGCTGCTTCGGGTTTGCCCCGCGAGACCAGCAGAGCTGATCCGACGACCAACATTCCGCCTACGAGAGCCAACGGCCCCAGATGCTCGCCGAGCAACGTAACACCGAGTGTGGCGCCGACGAGGGGCTCCAGATTCCCGAAGACGCCTGCTTGGGAGGCTTCCGCACGTTGCAGGCCCCAGTTCCACAACCAGAACGTAAGCGCAGTGCATACTACGCCGAGGGTAGCCACCGAGACCCAGACGCCCAGCGATAAATCAAGCGGCGGCGGGCCTTCCAACACAATGGCAAACGGCAGGAGGATTAGCGTTCCGAGGCTGAATAAGATGGTCGTGGCTGGTACGACGCCCACGCGCCGTGCAATGCGGCGAGCGAGCAGCGTCCACACTACGGCGGCAATCATCGAGACGAACACGAGGCCGTCGCCGAGGAGCGTGCGGCCTTCGCCCGGACCCCCGACGAGCAGCCCAACGCCAATCGCAGAGAGGCCAATTGCGATCCATGTCCAGCGTCTGGGGCGTTCACCATCTACCAGAAAGCCTCCAATTGCCATCATGGGCGGAGCCGTTCCCACGATGAGCGCAGCACTGGAGACCGTGGTTCGGTCGAGGCCCTCGAACTGGAGGAGGAACATGATCGGCCCCATCAGCAGCGCACCGAGGACGAGGAGCCCTGCATCGTGCCGGGATATCCGCGGGCGGGTGCGCGGGACGAACGGGATCAGTACGATGGAAGCCAGTACAAATCGATACAGGACGAGGTATGCAGGTCCCATCTCCTCCAACGCAATCTTGCCGAGGAGAAACGACGTGCCCCACAGCGCTCCGGCAGCGGCAAGGGCCGCGTAGGCGAGTTTCGTGGAAGAGGGGGTGGAGGAAAGCATGGCCGGAAGATCACCCTCTGAGGTCATGCAGAACCATCAATGTGGGATGGAAAACGCAGCGTAGGGAGAGAACTGTTCTCACGCGCAACGACCAACCAACCTTTGTTGTCATCCTGAACTTGCTTCAGGATCTGCGTGGCTGCGGATAGCGATGCGTGCCACGGTTTCTCAGAAAAGAAGGACTTCCTCAGTCAGATCGAGTAGGTCAGGATTCGACTCTCGGATAAGGTTCCACTTCCATTCTCGGTGCCAGTTCTTTAGCTGTTTCTCGCGAGCAATCGCATCATGCACGTATCCAAAGTGTTCGCACCACATGAGGTCTATCGTCCGATATTTCCTGCTAAACTCTCCGCCCTCACCACGCCTGTGCTCATCCAGCCTCCGCCCAAGATCATCCGTCATCCCAATGTAAAGGACTGTCCGGTGAGCATTTGAGAGAATGTATACGTAGTAGGAGTGCTTTGCCAATGTGTTTGAACTTGTCAGATCCTGAAACTAGTTCAGGATGACAACATCATTTTGTTTCTCGGTCTTCGATTATTACCGCCCATCCGTCAGCGGCAGGCTCACGAGGTTGGCGAACATGCGCCACGCGCCGGGGTTGAGCGCCTCCAACTGCCGGTACCACACAAGCGACGAGTAGAGGTACGTGCCCTCGCCGACGTCGGCCAGGAGGAGGCCGCCGCGCAGGGCGTCCTCGCCCGGATCGCTCATGGCAAGAAGTTCCGTGTAGCGCTCGTCGTACTCCGTCGGGAAGTAAAGGCCGCGCTCTTGTACCCAGTCGTCCCAGTCTTCTGCTCCGATCGCATGCGGTGACTGAAAAAGGACGTGATCAGGCCGAAGGATTTCGACCGGGGCATCCTCTCGGGTAACGCGGCTGCGTCCCAGCCTCAACGGGAAGGGCGCCCACCCTTCCTCCGGTATTTCCACCACATCCATGTCGAAGAAGCTGCCGGAGCTTCCAGGGTTCCACTCGAACGTCTTGTGGTAACCCACCACGAGGTGGCCGCCGCGCCGAACCCAATCCAGAAGCCGGCCGTTGTGCTCGCGCAGGTCAGCCCGCACGAGGTAGGCGCGGATGTCGAGCACGATGGTGTCGAGGTCATCGAAATCACTCGTCGCGAGCGCGGTTGAATCGAGGACGACCACCTCGGCGCCCATCGCGCGGAGCGCGTTCTCGGTGACCTGGCCGTACGACTGAACGAAGCCTACGCGGAGGCCTTCCGCCACATGGACGGCAGGAAGCACGGCTGCAGGGCGCGTGACGACGTAGGGCTCGGCCGGCGCGCTGGTTGGTGTCGCCATCGCCCCGACCTCCACGCGGTAGCGGCCGGGCTGGATACTCTCCGGTAGGCTGAACTGAAAAATGGCTTCCGTGTCATGCGGCGATAGAGTCTGACTGCCCTGAAAGGCCACTTCCGTCAGCCCGCCCTCGGGGATCACCCGAAGCCATACCTCTACCTCCGTTGATGCGGGGTCGTAGGTGGTTACGTCAATCAGGATCTCGTTCTGGCCGGGCACGAGGCGGATGGGTGCCGGCGTGAGATCAATTATGATAGGCGGTACAACGAAGATCGGAAGCGGAGTGGGTTTGCCATCCGTCTGGTAGAAGATGGAGGGAGCTTCGGTGAAGTGGTCATACTGCGTGTGGTAACGGGGTAGTACTGGGGGAATGTTTGCCGGAAGACGGACACGGGCGAACGGCGGGTTTCCTTGAGTTACGAGTGTCGTATCTAACAAGCCAGAAAGGCGAATCGTTGCACGCATCAAATTGGCTGTGCCCTGGCGGATGGCAAAAAGACGGATCGTCTTCCCTGGCACGGTTTGCATCCCTCGCGGACCATGGAAGGATATCTCCCCAGTGCCCACGCTGCTCACGTTTACGTGGATCGAGCCTGTCCTGGTCTCATCACCATTCATGGTCGATGTGCTATGTTGCTCCGTCGCGTGGGGATTCGGTGGAAGTCCTGCCGCCAGATCCTCTGCACCTTCAGGTAGGGATGCGGCATCGGGGGCTGCCCGCAACAACCTGAAGTACGTCGTATCCGCTCGAAACCGCGGCGCGAACCTATCGAAGCCCTGCGAGAAATGCTGCCCGGCTGCTCGTACTGCTAGGTCGGTACAGTCGTACGCGGCCTGAAGGACTCGAGAGGGGCATGGGTCGCCTACGGGCACCGACACGTCCGGATTGTTCGGGTTTCGCCATTGCCTCAGAAACAGCCGCTGCGGCTGCCAGA
>JADFLK010000020.1 GCA_022564455.1 Bacteroidota bacterium | reverse complement strand
TGTCTAACGGATCTGCGATTCTGCTGCGCGGCTAATGTGGTGACCGCAAGTGAATCGCGCGATCCTAATGCCTTCCGCGACAGTAGCAATCGCTTGTTAGGCGGCTGGCCCATTGATGTCAGAGCCAGCCAGCCTACGCTCGGCGCAGCCGGTACCAGTGCTCGTCCGGCCGCAAGAGAAGTTCCAAGGGTTTGGGTAACGAAAAGTGTGATGGCTCGACGTCCGTGATCATCCACCCCGGGAAGGCAGCTTCGATCTCGCCACGACTGACCCCCCGTATCAGGGGCCGGCGTCGCTTCGGCCACGCAAGCAAAAGTATGGTCGCGTCGTGTCCGGCGACCGCTTCTACTCCCTTCCCCATCGCCACACGTTGGTCGGCGTCGAAGTCATGGAAGGTCCCCGTATCGAGGATGAGGCGGAATCCAGAACCGACGCCGGACTCCGACAGGGCCGTGACGTCTCCTTGGATCAGTCGCACTTCCACGTTGGCCCGTCGAACCCGGTCACGGGCGCGGGCAAGCGCCTTCTCAATCAAGTCGACACCCGTGACCTCCCAGCCACGCTTAGCCAACTCGATGCCCCAGATCCCACTCCCCGTCCCGATATCGAGGGCGCGGCCGAAGGGCATCTCCCGCCCTTGCTCCTCACGGTCGAAAAGTTGGGACGCCTTTTCGACAAAGGGAGGGTCGCTTGCCGCGTCCTCCCATGGATGGAAGCCGATCGAATACGCGAACCGATAGTTCATCGTCCTCTCCTTATCGGGCTGAACCCACAGCACCTGCACGTCTTGAGCCGCCTAACTACTCATTATCCGTCGAGGTGACGTATAACGCGCAGAATGGGCAGGTCGCAAAGTATTTGTTCACTGCTGTATGAGGCATGGTACTGCGCGTTATCAACACTTTGTATGGATAAGACGTTTGCGTGCGCTGGTGATAGGCGCACCAGCGGATATCGTGCGCCTCCCCAATATATCCGCTGCCATGACAACTGCAACTCTGGGATCTTCGGCCACAAAGCTCACGCCTCGTCCGCCCGCGGGAACGCTCTGTTGGTCGGCTCCCTCAGTTATTATCCTTCGCTCTTGCCGGCGACGATGGTCGTATCGTGCGCCGGCGGTTGGCCGTAAAGTAACGGTTGTGGGCGGTAGAGCGGATTGTTTCAATCCAGACCGTCCACTTGCCGGCAAGCCCAGTGATGCAGCGCCAGCTGCGCTTCGGTATCGCGCGTGCAATAGGCCTCCAGTGCCTCGGAAAGCTGCTGTCGTTCGATCAGTTCCTCGCTGTTCCACAGCCGGTGAAACGTTGCCTGCGCTTCGTCGCCGCCTTGCACATCCAGGTCAGCGTAGGACAGGTCGGGGCACAGGACCGGCACCACCGCCTTGAGCGAATACGAACCTAGAAAGCCCGGGTGCAGGACCGTTGTCTTGATCAACTCCCACTGATCCCGGATTCGGCCGGCGGCGCTCGTCAGGTGTTCAGCATGATCCGGTAGCGCCTGGGCCAATCCCTGCAGGATGCCCCGCTCAAAGCCTGCATTGTAGACCAGTACATCCCCCGTGGGTCCAATCGCATCCTTTAACGCGGCGGCAACTCCCTCTCGTGGATCCGAGGCGTCGGCGTGCAGGTGATGAGTATGCTCGACCTGGCCGTCCTCATGCAGGACATGACAGGAGAACTGAAACGGCACCTGCTGGTACGGCCGGACCCCATCGTGCCGCGGGATGGGCGGATTCTCGGTTTCGAAGTCCAGGAAGTGGAGCGGGTACGTCAGTTCACTCAGCCAATCCCGAATGCCTTCTGAGTCTATCGAAGGCCCCTCGGCAAACGAATCGACATAGGCCCTCATCCGGTCAGTCAGGTCAGCGCTGTCGGGGACTTTATCTGCCCTCCAAATGTCAGCGTCGAGCAAGGCATTGAGTCTGTCAACGCCTATTCCAGGGATAGTAAACACCGAGGCCTCTGGTACGTTGGCCCAGCAACGCTCTTTGAAGGCGCAGGTGTACGGTTTGTCGCAATGGCGGCCAACCCGCACCGTGGGCTCTGGTCCGTCAACCACCGCTCGCAGCGCGTCGATTCTTTCCTTGATGCCGAGCAGAATTGCCTCCACCTGTTCGGTGAGATCCTCTTCCCCAAAGAAATCCTCCAACTCCGGGGCCGTGGACCGGTTGTTCACGTGAACGAGTAGTGCTCGGCGCACATTCAGGCCTTCTTCTCGGAGAACAGCCGTCTGAAAGGCCACATCCGCCAGATGCTCCTCCTTGGCCTTCGTCGACATTTTCACCTCCCGGATCGTCCACGTGCCATCGTCCTCCCTATCCAGGATATCGACCTTGCACCCTCCCCACGGGCGGCTGAATGTGGCCTGGTAGATGCGCCTCGCTCCGAAGCCTATCGCCTCGTCCGTATTCAATCGCATATCCCGAAACCTGCCGGAAGAGATCAAAACACCGCCGCCATACACATCTTGCGCGTAGGCATCAACCCGGTTGCCGTTATCGAACAGAAGTTGTTGGGCAGGGCCAGGAGATGTGGCCTCGTCGCGTCGGTGTTTGTGAAGCCAGAGCGCCAACTCGCACTGGAGGCCCTTGGTGAAATCTGATTTTGAAAGCCAGGCGGACATGGGAGTAGGATAACCTGTCCGGCGCACATGGATGTCCCGGGCGACGACAGTGTACACCACCACTACATTGTGTGGGAGCCGGCTAAGCCGTCATGCGGATCGGATTCATACGGTCGTACAATGGCAAGTATGGTGCATCCAGAAGCAGATTGGAATGACTTAACGGTCGAGATCGAGGATGCAGCCGAGGGCTGGTTTGGGGTCCGACCTATCGATCGCGAATTGGGCGCGGAACATTGGCAGATTGATCTCGATGCGTCTTCCGGACACGGTGAACTCTTTCCTCACACCTCGCGTCGGATGATCGTTGACGGCGTCGCATTGTTGCAGACATTTGGCGAACACGACCGAGGGGCAACGAGTCACGATCACAAGCTCCACTGCCTTTCAGCGGATGGTGAAAGGATGTAAACGCTTCCGTGGCACATTGAGCCACCAGCCGAGCGAACTAAATGGGGCCTGCTTCTCGTCTTCCGACTGGACACATACAGAACGAATTAGGAGCCTGTTGAAATACATCAACCGGCCTGCGACGGCGTCTCACGCTCGATCTCTTCGTTGTCCCGCAGTACTGCGGGGGCGTCCCGTCCCGAAGGCTTGCAGGATTGTGGGGAGCACGTCATTCAACAGCAGACGAGGGCCTGTTCGTAGTAAGCATATTGACGCAAGCATGTTGAGTTTGGTTCGAGGACAGGGAGGCCGCAAATAGAAAGGACCGACCACGCGAATTGGCGGTCGGTCCCATACGGTACCGCGTACGGGATTCGAACCCGTGTTACCGGCGTGAGAGGCCAGCGTCCTGGACCCCTAGACGAACGCGGCAGGGGCTTCTTCGCCATCCGGCGAAAGGGCGGCAAATATACGAGGATCTCGGCTTACGACTTCCCTGTTGAAACCATCTTCACGTGCGGAATGCCCGCCTCGTTGAACACATCGCCCACTCGAACGAACCCGAACTCGGTGTAGAGCTTCTCGAGGTAGGTCTGTGCATGGAGGATCTGACGATTGAAGCCGGATTCCCGTGCGTCGTCCATCAGGTGGGTAATCATCGCTCTGCCATAACCGGCACCGCGAGCTTCATTGATCACCGCAAACCGCTCCAGCTTGGCTGCGGGCACCCCCTCAAACTCGTATGGATGCCACCTCGCCGTGGCTACGGCCCTTTCTTCCACCTCGCCCAGGAAATGCCTGCACGTCCCAAAGCGGGCTTCAGGGGTATCGTGTTCGTCCCACTCCTCCTCTGGCAGGCAGGCCTGTTCTTCAATGAAGACGGCCGTGCGAATGCGCTGGACCTCAGCCCAGTCAGCCTCGGACTCCACAAAGTGGATGATCAGATCAAGAGCCAATCAGGTGCTCCACGAGGAAATTTGTCATCAACGAAACAACGTCGTTATCACTGAGAATGGTCGTGTGGCCAGCTTCCTCTACTTCCAGGTACAGGGCCGATGGCGTTCCAGCAATGGAACCAATCGAGCGGCTATGGTCAATGTGAACGACAAAATCCAGAATTCCGTGCGCCACGAAAATAAAGGGCGGGGGAGATACGAAGTGGCTAGGAGAGCGCTGTAACAGTGCTACGCGGGCATCTGCCATCGAGAGTGAGCCATCGCGAAGCGGAAAAATGACCTGGTCTGCGAGCGACTGAAGGCCAGGGAAACTGCCGGCAACGCCGTTTGTCAGAATCGATCTCGTCTTTGTTTTAAAGGATTCAGAAAAGAAGTTTGCTGGACCCGCGATGTCGATAACCAGATCAAACGAGGAACTTCGGGACGCGGCAAGAAGCGCAACGCCACCGCCCCGGCCAATGCCAAGAACGCCCACTCTGTTGGGATCTGCCAAAAGCTCTGAGCCATAAACATGCTCAACGAAGGCTAATGCATCGTCTGTTTCCAGGTCGTAGGCAGATTGGATTGCATCTGGGGTGAAAGTCTGATTACCCACACGTAGCGTTTCACCTCGATAGGCAACCATTGCGTAAACAAACTCTTCATGGATGTCGGATCTGAACGGTAGTCCACCGCTTGATATCAGGCCATCAGAAACTCCATTATCCCCATCTGGAAGAACGAGAAGCGTCGCCCTCTGCCGGACATCGCCAGGTAGCCGGATGGGCAGGCGAACCAACCCGTAGAAAAACACACCGCCTGAACCGGGTTCGCGACCAGCGTACACTTTAAGTTCAGCGCCGTCAGAGCCAGTCAGTGTGGCCTCCAGGGTAAAGTTGTAGCTAACAGGTAGCTGGTTGTTTCTCGTTGACCAAAGTGTTTGGACAGCCGCGCGTTCTGCTCCCGTCGGATCGCTGAACAGTTGATTGAGATTCACACCCGCTATGACAGAGTCTGGAGGGGTTGGGTCAGGGATGGGCGTTCCTGCATCATTGGAATCGCAGGCAGAAAGAAGAAGAGCCGCAAGCAAGAAAAAAATTGATCGTGTCATCAATAGGATTGCGAGGAAGCATCTGTCACATGGGGGAGGGCGGAGCGCCCACTCCGGCCCTGAGATGTTGTTAAACTACTATGCCGTAGGTAGGTGGAGTATTTCAACAGCCCCCTAGATGGCAGGAGCCACAGCGCCCGTCGGCACGAACAGGTGGTCGTACAGGAACTGGTCCGTCGCCGGGATGCTCTCGGGCATGGCATTGGGCCTGTGGAACAGAAAGCTCGCTTCGCCGCTCTCGCCGTAGATGGTGGCGTCGAACGTGCCATCAACCGGGTTGTCTTCGATGAGCGCGATGAATGCTTGCGAGAACTGCACGGGCACCACGCCATCCCGTACGTGATGGTGGAGCTGCGTGCTCGGCAGCATGGAGCCGTACAGGCCGGGCGAGCGGCGGACGAGTTCGAGGCGTGCGTCGTCGTACGAGTAAGCGCCCTCGTGGAGAGGCAAGAGAATCTCGTCGATGAGGTAAGATCCTCCCGGCAGGCTTCGGACAGTTGCCTGGTCTTCAGCGGTGCCCAGCACAGCGCTGAAAGCCAAAAAACGCGCTGCCAGGTTGAAGAAGTCTGACGGGCCGAAGTAGTCCGTAACTACCTGAATCCTATCGTCGCGGACGGCCTGGAGGAGCGCCGTTTCGCTGCCTCGGCTGATGCCGAACACACCTATGCGGCCGGCGTCGATTGCGGTCGGGAAGAGGTCGAGCGCCGCGTTGAGAAGACCGATTGCGTCGTCTACATCGTAATCCCACGGGCTCGGATCGCCACCGGCTGTGTACGAACCACCGAGTCCATCAAGATCCGCATCAAGCGTTTCCGAGCGATAAACGGGCGCGACGAGTACGGTGTTCGCCTCGATCATTGGGAAGAGGCTGTACACGTCCAGCGCATCGGCCGCCGAGATTCCGTCGTCGCCGCCGTGGTGGTACACAACAACCGGCCAATCCGCCGCGCCGTCCGGGATACGCACGATGCCGTAGTGGGTGAAGTCGCCGCCGCCCGCCGTTGTCTGGGTGTGTGATACAATGTAGATCGTCGCGTTGTCAAACGTGGTCTGGGCGACGATCCGAGCATCGCGGGAGGGGTTGGAACGTCTTGCCCATTCGCTCTGGATCGCCATGATTTCCGATGCTGTGGGCGAGTTGAACAGTCGGTCGAGGTCGAGGCCGTCCGAAGACGGGCCGCTGTCACATGCCGCGAGCGACGAGAGAACGAGAGCGAAAAGTGTGAGAAATGCTAATCGGGACAGCGCAGATCGAATAGCGTGCATGAGCGGTAGACAGTCGGTGAAACTGCGAGCAATGGATTCAGCACGGCAATGCGTACCGGTGGGCAGGGTACGTGGATTGAAAACCGGCATCAATGAAACTCACGTGGACTTGCCTTTCTGTTTAGACGCAGTCCAGATAAGCATCGTACCTTGGATTGAGTCTAATTAACGGCCTCAACCAGCAACCACATCCCCCATTCATCTATGCCACGCTTCTCGCTCCTCTTCAGCCTGGTTCTCGTGGCATCGGCGGCCGACGCACAGACAGGCCGGATCGCAGGGAGAGTGACAGATCACGGCGCGCGAATGGCGCTGCCTGGCGCGCACGTTCTTCTGGAAGGCACCGAGTACGGGGTGGTCTCCGGAGCAGGCGGGCAGTTTGTGCTGGAGGGCATCGAACCTGGCACATACGTTTTAGTGGCCACCTCGGTGGGGTTTGACGCCGCACGCGAGGCCGTCGTTGTTCGTCCGGGCGAAACGGTGGCCGTGGCGCTGGTGCTCCACGAAATGGCCGTTGATGTAGGGGAGGTCGTCGTCACCGCACGCGAGACACTGACGGGCCTTGGCGTGCTCGACATCGCCGGATCGGCGCACTACATCGGGCCGGAGGTGCTGGAGCGCTTTGCCACGAACGACGTAACGCGCGTCCTCCGCGAGGTGCCGGGCGTCAACATTCAAGAAGAAGATGGTTACGGGCTGCGTCCGAACATAGGCCTCCGTGGCACCGGCGTCGAGCGGTCCAGCAAGATCACACTGATGGAAGACGGCGTGCTGATGGCGCCCGCGCCGTACGCGGCTCCCTCGGCCTACTACTTTCCCACGATTGGGCGAATGGATGGCGTAGAAGTCCGTACAGGCTCCAGCCAGATCAAGTATGGGCCCTACACCACGGGCGGCGCGTTGAACCTGATTGCCGCGCGGATTCCTTCGGACTTGAGACTTCGGGCCGATGCTACGTTCGGCCCCAACGGCCAGCGGACCCTCCACGCCCGAGCCGGAGACACCATCGAGAATGTCGGCGGCTTCAACCTTGGCTTCGTGGTCGAAGGATATCTCGACAACGTAGACGGCTTCAAATCGCTGCGCGGACCAGCCGGGGACCTCGTAGAGGATTACAATACGGGATTCGACAAGGGTGATCTTTTCGGGCGAATCCGTCTCTCTACAGGTTCGGGAGCGTCGGTTTACCAGTCGCTGACGCTGACGGCGGGCTACACGGACGAAATCTCCAACGAGACGTATCTCGGCCTCACGGAAGAGGACTTCACGAACGCTCCGTACGTGCGCTATTCCGGTTCGCAGGTGGATGAGATGGACGCCGAGCACCTCGCCCTCCGCGTGCGCCACGTCGCCGTGTTTTCGGATCGGATCGATCTGACGACCACCGTTTACCGGAATACGTTCAGCCGCAACTGGTACAAGCTCGACAAGGTCTCCGACGGCCTCGAAGACGATCCGGCCGACGACGGCCTCACCGACAGCCGCTTCGGTATCGCGTCCATTCTTGCCGCCCCGACAGCATTCGTGGGTGAATTGGACCTTATTAAGGGTAATGGCACGAACGGCGGGATACTCTATGTAAAGGCCAACAACCGCGATTACACGAGCCAGGGTGTGCAGTCAGTAGCGGGTGTGCGCCTCGGTGCTGAGGGCGGCGTTAGCGCACTGGTAGAAGTTGGTCTGCGTGTCCACGCCGACGAAATGGACCGCTTTCAGTGGGTGGACGGCTTTGTGATGGAGGATGGTGCTATGACGCTTGTCTCGGAAGGCACACCAGGTACGGACAGCAATCGCCTCGAACAGGCCGATGCCGTAGCCACGTTTGCGCAGGCGGAGGTCAACGTGGGCCGGTTCACGGTTACGCCGGGCGTTCGCTACGAACATATCACACTCCGCCGCGAGGACTTCGGCAAGACTGACCCGGAGCGCTCGGGTGCCGATATTTCGATCCGCGGAAACACGGTGGATGTCGTAATTCCCGGTCTTGGCCTCCTTTTCCACGCAACGGATGCGTTGAGCCTCTTCGGCGGCATCCACCGCGGGTTCGCCCCGCCAGATTCGCGTTCGGAGACGAATCCTGAAGCGAGCGTAAATATGGAGGCCGGGTTCCGCTACGGAACCGAAACCCTCGCCCTGCAGGCCGTCGGCTTCTTCAACGCATACAGCAACCTGTTGGGCTCGGACCTTGCAGCAGCGGGCGGCGGAGGCTCTACCGACCAGTTAAACGGCGGCGAAGCGAACGTGATGGGCGCGGAACTCGCATTGACCGCGGACCTTGCCAGTTTGGCTAATCTCCCGGGCTGGACGGCGCCGGTTCGCTTCGCCTACACCCTCACCGACGCGTACTTCAAGATCGCGTTCGAGAGCGAGTTTGAGGGGTGGGGTTCCGTGGAGGAGGGCGATGCGTTGCCCTACCTGGCCCGGCACCAGATGGCGCTAAGTGTTGGTGTCGAGCGCGGCCCGATCTCGCTCAACCTTGCGAGCAACTACGTTTCGGCCATGCGCACCAAGGCCGGGCAGGGTGACATTCCCGAAAATTCGGGTACGGATGCACGGTTTGTTCTGGATGCCTCGGCAGAATGGGCCTTCCGGCCGGGCCTCGCACTGTTTGGCCGCGTACACAACCTGACGAACGCGACGTACGTCGTCGCGCGGCGTCCTGCTGGGCTGCGCCCAGGTTTGCCGCGAACGGTTGCGGTTGGCGTGCGAGCGCGGCTATAGGGCTTTAGGATTTGGAATTTCGGACTCGCTATATCGGATATGGGATGGCGGATATCGGGTTTCGGATTTCGGATTTCGGAGGCTGACTCGTGAGAGCGGTCCTCCTCCTTCCATCCTTTGCCTTTTGACCCCTGCCTCTTTACCCTTTCTTTTACCGTCCTCCGTCTTCCGCTCTTCCTTTCCTCCATTCCTCCTCTCCGGCTTCTCCGATATCCGATATCCGAAATCAATGGCGAGCCTGTCGGGGCAAACCAAACAGGTGAGTCAGCGTAGTACCGCCCGGGAAACAGTTCCACCATGCCCCTCCCCATTTATTTCGACTACAACGCCACCACCCCGGTAGACCCGGCGGTGGTAGAGGCAATGGTGCCGTTCTGGGGGCAGCACTTCGGCAACCCGTCGAGCAACCATGCCTACGGCTGGGCCGCCGACGAAGCCGTCGAGCAGGCGCGGGAGCGGGTTGCGGCCCTCATCGGCGCCGAGACGGAAACCGTGGTGTTTACGAGCGGAGCGAGTGAATCGGTGGCGCTGGGGATGCTGGGTGCCGGGAAGGTGTACGGCGCGAGGAAGAACCACGTGATTACCGTGGCCACGGAGCACAAAGCCGTGCTGGAGACGGCGTGGGCAATGGAGCGCGAAGGGTTCGAGTTGACGATTCTGCCAGTTGACGAACAGGGTGTGGCAGATCTGGACGCGCTACGCGAGGCCATCTCGGAGCGCACGCTGATGGTCTCGATGATGCATGCCAACAACGAAACCGGAGTAATCGGGCCAATTGTTGAAGCTGCCATGATCGCCCACGAGTGCGGTGCTTTTCTGTTCACAGACGCCACGCAGGCTATCGGAAAAATCCCGGTTGATGTGGATGCCCTCGGCGTAGATATCCTCGCCCTTTCCGCACACAAGTTTTATGGGCCGAAAGGTGTCGGCGCGTTGTTTGTTCGGCGGAAGAACCCGCGCGTCAAGCTTACGTCGATCATTCCCGGGGCGGGGCAGCAGGGTGGCCTCCGGGGCGGCACGCTCAACGCGCCGGGGATCGTGGGTCTCGGAAAGGCTGCTGAGATTGCCAGCGAACGGCTTCTTGCTGAAACCGAGCAGCTTGCAGCTCTGCGGGATCGGTTCGAGAACAATGTGCTGGAGCGCATCCCATCCACGAATGTTAATGGAGCCAATGCCCCGCGCCTGCCCAACACCAGCAGCCTCCGCTTCGACGACCTGACCACGGCCAAACTTCTTCCGGAACTGCGCGGCCTCGCTGTATCGACGGGGAGCGCGTGCCAGACCAAGACGGCCCAGCCCAGCCACGTGCTCACCGCCATGCATCTCACGAAGGAGCAATCCTTCGGCACCATCCGCTTCTCCATCGGCCATCCGACGACGGAGGCTGAGGTGGACGCCGCGATTGAGGAGGTGGTGCGGGCGGTGGGAGTTGTGAGAGGAGAGCCTGTTGCTGCCTGATAGATATTTCGTATTGCGTATTCGCGCGTAGAAGCCGATACGCAATACGAATTACGCATTAGACCATGGAACCCGTAATCAACAGAGTTGCGAACAGCGACATCAAGACCTTCAACCTGGAGGCGCTCTGGGACGGGCGCGAGGTGGTGGAGTTCGACCTCGCTGACTATCTGATCGAGGGCCTCGTCCTCCGCGAGAAGCCCTTCCGCGAGGCCATGAAAGACCACGAATGGAGCGTCTACGTGGACAAACACGTGGCCGTCCATTGCTCAACCGACGCCATCATCCCGACGTGGGCCTCGATGCTGGTCGCCGTAAAGCTGGAGGGCATAGCGGCGTCGGTTGCCACCGGCATAGTGAGCGATCTCATTCGCGACTTCTACGTGCGCGCCTTGGAAGAGGTGGATTGGTCGGCGTACGAGGGCAAGCCGGTCGTGATCAAGGGGTGCGCGAGTGACATCGTGCCTGCCGACGCCTATCTCGTCGCCGCGCAGAAGCTGCAGCGCGTGGCGAAGAAGCTGATGTACGGCGAGGCGTGCTCGGCGGTGCCGTTATGGCGTAAAAAGGCGGAAGGCGCAACGGCCGGCGCCGCGAAGCCAGTGGGCGTGAAGATCGGCGGATTGCCGTCCGGGCCAAAGGCGTGATGCCGGAACCTTGCTAGTTTCCCGCCATGAGCACTTCGCGCCGATACACAGACGACGAAGTCCACGCCATCTTTGAGCGTGCGGCGGCGCGGCAGGAGGAGGCCACACATGCGGAGGAAGCGAGCCGGGCGGGGCTTTCGCTGGAGGAGTTGAAGGAGATCGGGGCGGAGGCCGGGATTGATCCGGCTCATATTGCGCTGGCAGCAAATGAACTAGCTGTTCGCGGAGCGGCCGCTGAAACGAAGGCCGATGAATCTCTCTTGGGCATCCCAACGCGCATCGGCGCCACGCGCGTCATCCGCGGCCACGTTACCGACGACGAATGGGAGCGGATGGTGGTGGAGTTGCGACGGATCTTTGGCCGTGATGGGATTTCGGGCGAGATCGGCCGGGTCCGGGAGTGGACGGCCGCATCGAGTGTCGGCAAGTCTGATCGTGCTACGAAAGTGACGCTCACGCCAGAGGGGGACGACACATTGGTGACGATCAACCAGGAAATGCGGGGCCAGGCAGTGGGCTTTTCGATTGGTACGGGCGCATATCTACTCGTGGCGGTCTTGATGGGAGTTGTGAACCTTCTTAGTACGGGTGCGGACAAACCACCGATCGGCGTAGCCAT
>JADFLK010000346.1 GCA_022564455.1 Bacteroidota bacterium | reverse complement strand
CGACGCACGTAGCGAGTGCTGCCAACGTTGAGTACCACGCCCGCATCATCGCAGAAAAAAGCTTGCTGCGAAAGCTCATTACCACGATGACTACGGTGGTCGGGCAGGCCTACGACCCTACGACGGATGCTTTCGACCTGCTCGACAACGCCGAGCGCGAGATTTTCCAGATCTCGGAAAGCCAACTCCGCAGGGGCGCCGTTCCCATGAGCGATGTGGTGAAGGCCACGTTCCAGAAGCTGCACGACCTCCACAATCTTGAAGGCGGTATCACGGGCGTTCCGAGCGGCTTCACGCAACTGGATAACCTCACGGGCGGGTGGCAGAACTCCGACCTGATCATCATCGCCGCACGGCCATCGATGGGTAAAACCGCATTGGCCCTGGCGATGATGCGTAATGCGGCCATGCATCCAGATGAGGAAAAGGCCGTCCCCGTCGTCATTTTCTCTCTGGAGATGAGCGCGGGGCAGCTCGCTCAGCGTCTGCTGACCTCCGAGGCCCGCGTCGACGCTCAGGCTGCTCGCACGGGGCGCCTCAGCGAAAGCGACTGGCCAAAACTGGCACGCGCCGCCGGACGCCTCGCGGAAGCGCCCATTTTCATCGACGACACGCCGGGGCTGGGAATCCTGGAGCTACGCGCCAAATGCCGCCGCCTCAAAGCCGAACACAACATCGGCCTCGTAGTGGTGGACTATCTCCAGCTAATGCACGGTACGGCGCAGAACAAGAGCGGCAACCGCGAGCAGGAAATTGCACAGATCAGCCGCTCGCTCAAGAGCCTGGCGAAAGAACTCGACGTACCGATCCTCGCCCTCAGCCAGCTTTCGCGGGCGGTGGAAACACGCGGCGGCGACAAACGCCCGCAGCTATCCGACCTTCGCGAGTCGGGCTCCCTGGAGCAGGACGCGGACGTGGTGGGCTTCATTTACCGGGCGGAGCGCTACGGAATCACCGTGGATGACTTCGGCAATTCCACTGAAGGCATGGCCGACATTATTATCGCCAAACAGCGAAACGGCCCGATTGGCAACGTGAGGCTCGCGTTCGTAAATCAGTACGCCCGCTTCGAGAACCTGACCACGTACCTCGCGGGCGATACGGAGGGCGGGTGGGGACCTACAGGAGGGCACGGTGATGGCTCCGATACCTCACCGCCAATCTCTCCAGTGTCTGAGGCCCCGTTCTAGGAGGCTGTCGGGATATAGCGCAATAGGGACTCAAGGTATTGCATAATCGGCCGATACCGATAGCGATCTATCCGGCCGATTCTATGCGTAGCACCCTATTTATCATCTTACTCATCGGTGCTGTGGCCGCCGTTCTCGCGTTGCCTCATGCGCAAGACACCCCCGTGCCGGGCGAGGTCTACATGAACACCGAGACGGGAGAGCGCATCGTCATTGACGATGTGGGTACCGGCGGCGAGATTGCCGTACGCTACCGCCAACACAATCGCGACCTCAGCGAAATGGGCCTCACGGATCGTGGAACCGTTTCCAGCCTGGTCGTCCCCATTGCCAACAAAGCAGATTCGCTCCGGATGTCGTTCTCCTATTTGGGCGAGGAAACCGTGCAGGCCGACCCGGGCGAGGTGTACATCTTCGACGGCGTATGGCACGCGGAAGTGCCTGTAACGGTGGCTTATGTCCACTCCGTTGATTGGCTGCATGCGAAGTACGAGCGCGTGGCGGCAATGCCGTAGGCGCAGGGTTCCGTCCAAAAGCTGCTGAAGGCATCCCTGACTGCTGAACAGATTGCCCGGTGAGAAAGGGAAATGCCGTAAAACGCTTGCGTCTCCTTTCGTCTGACGCTACTCTGCTTGCTGTTGCGTTGCGCCTGATACCGGGCGGTTTTTCGTGTGATCCGCTGAACACCATGCCACAGGCCGTTTTCTACAGAGCATGCCTTCTGGCTGTTCTGTTGGCCTTGTGCGATTCATTCGGTGAGAACGTCGCTGCGCAGAGCGGCACCAACGGCGGCGACCTTGTCTCGCTTGCTTTCCCCACCGAGAACGACGCGGTTCTCAACGGGCGGCCCGAGTACTTCTACATGGGCCTCGACCGCCGCATTGCCGGCAGATTGGAGTGGTCGTGGGAGGGTGGTACCTATGGTTACATTCGCAATGCCCGCTCAACCCCCGCCGGATGGCGCTTCACACGGTTTCACGAGGGCGTGGATATCGCACCCATTTACCGTGACGGAAACGGAGAACCACTCGACGAGGTTCGTACCGTAGATGACGGCCGCGTGGTGTACGTGAACCGAAGTCCGAGTGGCTCCGATTACGGGAGGTACGTGGTAGTAAAACACCTGTGGGAAGGCTCTGCTTTCTACACGCTCTACGCTCACCTCGCCGAAACAACGGTACGAATTGGCGAGCGAGTGCAACGAGGCCAGCAGTTGGGTGTACTCGGGTATTCGGGAAGTGGACTGGGCCGCGATCGGGCACATCTTCATTTCGAGATCAACCTGATGCTCAACGAGCACTACGACCTGTGGCAGGAAGAACGCAGGCCACGATGGTCATCCCGCCACGGCAGGTACCACGGTTTTAACCTGGCCGGCGTGTCGCCCATCGAGTTGATCACCTACAATTTCAGGCGGCCGCGAGCGTCGATCCTCGCCATGCTTTCGAGCGAACGAGCGGATGTAACGGCCTTCGTGCCTGCCGGCCCTCCACCGAACCTTCTGGAGCGCCACCCCTGGCTGTGCCGCTCCTGCAACGGCGATCCGCCCCCTGATTGGGCATGGTCGTGGGAAGTAGGGTTCACCCGTGCAGGCAGGCCAGTCCGTATTGAGCCGTCGGATCTGCATATCGCATCCATCGAACTTGGGCGCATCGACGCGCTGGTACGGGCCGACTACCTCCATTCACGGATCCTGACGCGGCGCGGCCCCGGAAGCGCGCTGAACTCAACGGCGCGCCTCTTGCTTTCGGTGATCTTTACGCGACCGGATCAGGTGCCGAACTGGTGAAACTACTCGCGATATAAAACAGGCCGTCCAAACGATTCGGATAAGGCGGCCATTGTACCCCCGGAAGGGGTACGCGGTGATATTCGAAGTGGCTAGTCTGATTTCCGGTAATATGCCATAACAACG
>JADFLK010000345.1 GCA_022564455.1 Bacteroidota bacterium | reverse complement strand
CTCATTGAAGCAGGTCTTTTCCTCCTCCGCCCCGACTGGCACGACGCCAATCCCAAGTCCATACTCGGGATGGAAATGCCCGCCGGGCGAGGAATAGAAGATGGCGAGGCCGTGCTCGATCTGCTTGCCCGGCACGAGGCAACAGCCCGATTCATCAGCCGGAAGCTCGCCATCCGCTTCGTAGCCGACGAGCCCGACGATGCGCTTGTCGGACGCCTTGCCGACGTCTTTTCCGCCACCGACGGCAACATAGCCGCCGTGCTGCGTGCGCTGGTTCAGGACGTCGCGTTCTGGCAGGCGGCCGACGGGCCGACCAAGGTGAAGACACCTTTTGAGTATGGCGTAAGTGCCCTCCGAGCAACCGGGGCGAACGTGCATGACATCCGCGGACTGGCGCCGCGCCTGCTGGCTATGGGCGAACCCGTCTACCACTGCGAGCCGCCAACCGGCTTCCCCGACCATACGGCGGCCTGGGTGAACGCCGGCGCCCTGCTCAACCGGATGAACTTCGGCCTGCACCTTGCACTTGGGGCCATTCGCGGCATCGAGGTAGACCTGCCGGCGTTGAATCAGCACCGCGAGCCTGAATCAGTAGACGCCGCGCTGAAGACCTATGCAAAGCTCTTGCTTCCCGAGCGTGATCTCGACCAAACCCTGGCCTTGCTGCTTCCCCTGGTGCAGGAGCGCGACCTTGCGCAGCGGGTGAACGAGGCGGCGCAGCAGACGGAGATGACGTCCGCACCTTCAATAGGCGACGACAGCGACTCGCTGTTTACCTCCGTATCGGTTTCGGTAGACGATGACGATACCGTCGCGTTTGTCGTCGGCGTCATTCTGGGCTCTCCGCAATTCCAACGGCAATAAATCACGAACGACAAGATCACCATGCCCAGTCGACGCGCTTTTCTCAAATCCGGCGGCATTGCTGTGTTCGGAATCGGCCTCGGCGGCCTGCCTGTTTTCATGACACGGACAGCGGCCGCGGTCACGGCCCCGGGCGCCTTCAGCAGCAGGAAAGTGCTGGTTGCTATTTTCCAGCGCGGCGCCATGGACGGCCTGATGGCTGTGCCTCCTCACACAGATCCGCTACTCCGGCAATACCGGCCAAACCTGACAATGGGGGCCTCCAGCAGAACGGATGCTTCGGAGAGGCTGATTGACCTCGACGGCACGTATGGCCTCCATCCGGGCTTCTCCCCCCTGACAAGGCTGTACGACGAAGGCCGCCTCGCCATCGTCCACGGCGTTGGCTCGCCGGTGGCAACGCGCTCGCATTTCGACGCGCAAGACTACATGGAATCCGGGATGCCGGGCGATCGGCGAGCCACGTCCGGATGGCTTAACCGCGCTGTTGGTTTGACGGGCCACGACGCCACACCGTTTCAGGCCGTGTCGTTGACACCCGGCCTGCCGTTTACGCTTCGGGGAGATCATCCGGCCCTCGCCATCAACAAGCTGGAGGACTTCGGAATTGCTGCGCCAGGCGCCGTGAGAGCAGCCATGGCTACCGGGCAAAGTCTGGAGGCGTTATACGAACAGACCACGCGCGACCTTTTAGCCGACGCAGGAAGAGAAGGTCTCGACGCGGCGAGATTACTGGAAGAGGCCCGCCTGGATCAGTACGATCCCGAGTTCGGCGCTCAGTACCCCAGGTCGCCCCTCGGCGAGAGCCTCCGGCAGATTGCCCAGCTGATCAAGGCCAACGTAGGGCTGGAGGTCGCGTTTGCGGAAACGGGCGGGTGGGATACGCACGCTCGCCAGGGCACCGGATCGGGATCGTTCGCGAGGCGAGCAAGTGACCTCGCCGGGGCACTCGCGGCATTTTGGACCGACCTCGAGCGATTCCACGACGACGTAGTTGTGATGACGATGACGGAGTTTGGCCGAACTGTAGCCGAAAATGGAACGGGAGGCACCGACCACGGACGGGCCTCCTGCATGTTCGTCCTCGGCAATCAGGTTCAAGGCGGGCGCGTTCATGGGCAACCCCTCGTCCTCGACCGCGACGCCCTCGAAGATGAGCGCGATCTGCCCGTCACCACGGACTTCCGGGCTGCGTTTTCAGGCATTGTCATGCCACATCTGGGCGTTACGGACAGCGCAACGCTGTTTCCGGGCTGGACCGGCCGCGGCTTGAATCTCGTGCGTGGATAAATGGAAGAGTGCTGTCTGAAGGCAAGATGGGGCATCCTCATCGGATGCTCCCAATCCCCACGCCACAGTTTCTCACAGCAAGTGTATCTTTCAGTAGAAGATCGACGTGGGTATAGTTCGCCCATAGCAGGCTCTCCACCACACTCACTGCGAGCAGGAAAATGGCGACGACCGCTAAAATCCGATTTGCGAACAAGGACGCCTCCGTGTTCGAGAATGCGGGCGCCTTCATTGACGATGTGAAACGAGACGTGGCCGAGTACTTCGAGTCCACGAACCGCTCGCGCCATGCCGACTGGCGGATGGTACTCAAAACAGTTCTGTTGTTCATCCTTACGTTTGGCTCGTACGGGCTGATCCTCAGCGGCCTGTTCTCGGTGTGGGGCATGCTCATTCTGGCGATCATGATGGGCGCGGGATTCGCCGGCCTCGGTTTCTCGGTTGCGCACGACGCGTTGCACGGCGCGTATTCAGCCAACCCCACGATCAACAAGCTCCTCGGCTTCACGTTCGACTTCACCGGAGCCAACGGCTACATGTGGAAGATCACCCACAACGTGATCCACCACACCTACACCAACATCGACGGCGTGGACGAAGACCTCTCGGTATCGCCGCTGCTTCGGCTCTCGCCTCGTTCTCGATACTACTGGTTCCACCGCTTTCAGCATCTCTACGGCTTCTTCGCGTACGGCTTCGCCACGATGAACTGGCTGTTCGCCAAGGACTACCAGCAGTTCATGAAGAAGGAGATTGGGCCGTACACCAACAAGACGCATCCGCGCAAAGAAATAGCGTTTCTCATATTCGGAAAGCTCGTCGTTTACACCTATACCATCATTATCCCCCTGCTCGTGCTGGATATCCCGTTGTGGCAGTTTCTGATCGGATTTCTGGCACTGCACATTACGGCGGGGATGATCCTTGGCATCATCTTCCAGCTCGCGCACGTGGTGGAAGGGC
>JADFLK010000344.1 GCA_022564455.1 Bacteroidota bacterium | reverse complement strand
CCGGGACCGCCGTTAAGCGCGTGGTAAACCGGCTGGCCGTTAGGACATCAGCCACGGCGGTCCATTCGATTCCATCGGTAGACGTGTAGAAGAAACCGCCCTCGCCCTCCACGACGGCGATCAGCAGGCCGTCGTACGCGCCACCGGTGAGGCGGGCCGAGGCCCACGCGCCAAATGCAAGTTCGCCATAGAGATCCGTGGGGTACCACGACCGTCCGTCGTCATCGGAGTAGGCGATCCCGCCGAAGCCCGTCACGACCAGGCGGCCGTTCGGGATGGACGGTGAAGGCGGCATGACGAGGATTGCCGTGGAGCCAAGCGCGCCGCCTTCGGCGCCGCTGCCGTCGGCGAATTCCTGGTCGGTCCAGGTAGCCCCGTTGTCCTCAGAGCGACCGGCCACAACGGCCGCTATGTTTGTACCGAGAGCGAAGGCTCCTTCAGGTGTAACGACGGGCAGTGAGAAGGCGGAGCCGTGGACTTGCTCTCCGGTCATCCCCCAATCCACCGTTCGAAAAAGAGCACTCGCAGCTCTACGAAAAAACACCACCCGATCAGGTGTAATAATTAGATCTGTTCCAAAAAAACTGGTGAGGAATGCATCTGAAAAGTCTTCGTCACCGGGACGCAGTACTTGAAAGCGTTGGGAAATAAACGCGGCGTAGAGCGTGTCAGCGTCGAAATAGAGACCCCACGCATCGTTCAACGTACCCACGCGCTCCCAGGCGAGGGTGTCCAGCTGTGCCTGCCCTCCTGCTACTCGCGGTGCAAGCCCAACGAGCAATAAGAAAGCAATCAGGGTTCTGATTCTCGCACAGTGCTTCATCATGTCGTCTTGTACGATACCAGACTGCCCCGGTTCAGCGAATGATGGTGAGGCGGCGTAGCGTGGGATTGCCGCCGGAAACATAAATGGCCCCGCTTCCAACATTGCGGTCAAACAGGCAGTCTTCCACAACGGGCGATCCGTTCTCGAAGTAAATGGCTCCACCTTTGATCCCTGCGTTCCAGCGAAATATTGTGTTGCGGACAGTGATGTCGGCCAACCGCCTCCGTGGCACCAACAGCTAAACGAAGGTCAAGGCTTAAAACACCTCCACTTCCGGAATGGGCACGACAAACTGCCCGCCCCACTCGCGGATTACGGACATCTGCTCGGCGATCTCGGTTCTCAGGTTCCACGGAAGGATGAGCACGTAGTCGGGTTTTGTCTCTTCGATTTTCTCTGGCGGATGTACGGGGATGCGCGTGCCGGGCAGGTAGGTGCCTTGCTTGTAGGGGTTACGGTCCACGGTGTATTGGAGGAGATCGGATCGGATGCCACAGTAATTGAGAAGCGTGTTTCCCTTCCCCGGTGCACCGTAACCCACCACCTGTGCGCCGGCGCGGTTGGCTTCAATGAGGAAGTCGAGGAGCCCCCGCTTGGTCTCCTTTACCTGCTCGGCGAAGGCGGCGTAGGTCTCCAGCCGGTCCAGGCCGTAGGTGCGCTCGTCTTCGAGAACCCGTTGGATGCTTTCGGTGACAGCACGTTCGTCCTCCACGTGCTTCGCGTAGATGCGAATCGAGCCGCCGTGGGTAGAGAGTTCCTCCACATCAAACACTTCCAGCCGGTGTGCAGCAAATACCTCGCGAACGGTACGCAGCGAGAAGTAGCTAAAATGCTCGTGGTAGATGGTATCGAACTGATTCTCCTGCATCAGGCGGAGCAGGTGCGGAAACTCCATTGTGATCGTGCCCCCCTCCGCCAGCAGCGTTTTCATCCCCGAAACAAAGCTGTTCAGATACGGCGTGTGGGCAAGGACGTTGTTGCCGAGAATTAAATCTGCCTTAATGCCCTCCCCCACCATCTCCAGCGCCTCGTCTTCGCCGAAGAAGGCTACGCGCGTAGGGATACCTTTCTCCAGTGCGGCTTCGGCCACGTTGGCGGCGGGCTCTACGCCGAGGCACGGAATCCCCTTCTCGATAAACCACTGGAGGAGGTAGCCGTCGTTCGAGGCGAGTTCTACCACGTGGCTGTTATCATCTAGCCCCAGCCGCTCCGCAATCATGTCCACGTACTGCCGCGCGTGCTCAAGCCACGACGTAGAGTACGACGAGAAGTAGGCGTACTCGGTAAAGATGGCGGCGGGCTTTACGTATTCGTCGAGCTGGACGAGGTGGCAGGCCTCGCAGACGAATGCGTGGAGCGGATAGAAGACTTCGCCCTTGTTCAGATCCTCCGGCAACACCACATTCTGGCACGGCGGACTGCTTCCAAGATCCACGAAGGTGTAGCGCAACGGCGTATCGCAGAAGCGGCACGTGAGGCCCGGGATCATGGCGGTGGCCGGAAGGGAGGTTGTTTGGGATTCACTGAGCTGCATTGTTTATTTGTGGTTCGTTGTTAGTCGTTAGTTGATTTCTTCGATCAGACCTCAACAACTAATGACTAATCACTAACATCTGACTCGCTCCGCCAACGGAGATCGGGGGATACCCTTCCATCCGCCAACAGCACCTTCAGGTGCTCGATGCGGGAGTAGCGCTCGCCCTCGAAAACTTCCGGGGCAAGCTTGAGGCCACGGAGAACCTCGTAGACTTGTTCGGCGCCGTCGCGAACGGTCCATTTCGGAGACCATCCGAGGCGCTCGGTGATTTTCTCGAAGGCCACGCGGTACGAGCGCGAGTCGGGACTGGCCCCGTCTGCAAACGAGACGGCGCAGTCTGGAACCACCTCGCCGACGATGGTCGCCACGTCACGGACCTGGTAATTCTCGGACGTTGACCCCACGTTGAAAGCCTCGTTGTGAATGGCCTCACGCGGCGCTTCCAGTGCAGTAAGAAACGCCGTGCAAACATCCTCCACGTGAACGAGCGGCCGCCACGGCGTGCCGTCCGACTTCATGCGGACCTGCCCCGTAGCCACGGCCCACGCGGTCAGGTTGTTGACCACGAGGTCGAAGCGCAGGCGTGGTGATATGCCATAAACAGTGCCGTTGCGCATGAAAATGGGCGAGAAGCTCTCCGAGGCCAGCGGCCGGATGTCGCGCTCGGCCAGCACCTTTGCCGTGCCGTACGGGGTGACGGGGTTGAAGTCGGCTTCCTCCGTCACCCTGTCCTGCCCGGCAGCGCCGTACAGGCT
>JADFLK010000343.1 GCA_022564455.1 Bacteroidota bacterium | reverse complement strand
TGTCGCTGGCCGTGGAAACCGCTACCAGATCGAGGTACGGCCAGGCATCTTCAGCCGGAAGCCCCAATTTCTGCAGCGTAGCCTGCACCAGCTTGAACCCAACCCCACATCCTGAAAGCCCCTTAAACGGGTACGGGCAATCGGGGCGCTTGGGGTCGAGTACGGCTGTGGCATCGGGCAGTGTATCTCCGGCTGTGTGGTGGTCGCAGATAATCAGATCCAGTCCTTTCGCCTTTGCATAAGCTGCTTCCTCTATGGCCGTAATCCCGCAATCGAGCGCTACAATCAGGCCGGCCTCCCGCTCCACAGCCACGTCAATCCCGGCCTCAGACAGGCCGTATCCGTGAACAAAACGGTTGGGGATAAAAAACGTGGCGTCAACTCCCAGGGACCTTAGGAACAGAACCATCAGCGCCGTTGACGTGGTCCCGTCCACGTCATAATCGCCGTAAACCAGAACCCGCTCCCCCATATTTACCGCCAGCACCAGCCGTTCGGCGGCCCGGTCCATGTCCTTCATCAGGAAAGGATCGTGGAGTTCGTCGAGCCCACCACGGAAGAACTGTTCGGCCTCATCGAACGTGCGAATGCCGCGCAAAACCAGTACGCGCGCCAGGGGCTCCGGAATGTTGTTCAACTCCGCGCCGAGCAAACTCACCACCGCCTCGTCCTCTATTGGGCGAAGGGTCCAACGATACCTGGTCTGCGTAGCTGCTTCCATGCGCGAGGGGGCCTGTTCATCTTTGGTTGTTCGGCGGGCAATATAACGGGAGGCAGAATGGCTGCGGGCCAGGCAAGGCCGATAGCTAACGGATTCGAATTCACTAACAGCCACGGCGGATTGGGGAGGGACAAACACTCTCTCCCAGTAGCGTCCCCCAGCTGCAACGCTCGACTCCCTCCAAGGAATTACTCACACGGCCCTCCGCAGCGAAGCCACGGCTTCGCCCCCAGGCAAGGGGGAGAGCTTTCGACACCGATGGAATTAGCTACCGCCGGATGGTCACCAATCGACTCTCGCCACCCACCCACATCACATACACCCCCGCCGGTAGCCGGGCGGTATCCAGCTCGGCTTTCCCCGCAACGAGACGTGCTCGGCGCACCGCCCGGCCCAACAGATCGTACAGCACGGCTTCCTCACCCATTCCATTTGCCTCAACCGTAATCCTATCCGTAGCAGGATTGGGGTAGACGATGAGCCGTTCTGCAGTTGGCGAAGGCGGAGCCTCCGGCTCGTTGGCCACCACCACCGGCTCGGTGGTGCGGTAGACCCACTCGCGCTCAGGGCCGGTGCGGCTTACGCTTACGTAGAGATGCCCCTCCGGGCCGACCAGCATGTCGCTCGAACTGATGCCGTCATCCATCGGTTCGGCCGGGAGGTTGCCCGCCTCAGTCCACGTCACTCCTCCGTCGACGCTCCGCCAAAGCGTAATGCGGTCCTCTTCCACCGAAGTTCCCTTCTCGACGGCAAGCAAGGCATCTCCTCCAATGAGACCGCCGCCGCCCGGGACAAAGACGAACAAGTACGCAAACGGCATGGTGGACGGATTGCTCCACGTCAGCCCGTCATCGTCGGAGACGTAGAGTTGAATATCAGGGTCCTGCACGTCGGTAACCGAGGCGTAGATGCGCCGGTTTTCCGTTGCAGGGTGACGGCCAATCACCATGTTCTGGATAACGAACCGCCCATCCTGAAACAGAGAAGACGGCTCCCAAGTCTGCCCGCCGTCCTCCGAGACGACGACCCCGTTGAAGACTCCCGCCACGAGGCGACCCGCCGCCGGGCCGTCGGGAATTTCTACGGCGGTGTGGAGGGTGGACCGCCAATTGGTGGAGACGGTGATGGTGGCCTCGGTAAACGTAGCCCCCCGGTCGGTCGAATAGGCGATGCCTGTGCCACCGATATTCGCACCGCAGAGAATTACCCCGGCATTCGGGCCACTAGGGTCCGCGGCAAATAGATGGCCGCCTTCTTCGTACACCGGATTAAAGTTCTCGCCACCATCAACCGTACGCTGCGTACCGGCATTGTTGCCAAGGAATAGCGTGTCGGGCGTGAGAACAAGAAGGTAGCTCCCGAAGAAGCTGCCGATTTCCTCCCATTCTTTGGTAGGCGAGAGTCGCCAAAGCGCAGAGATATCAGATCCCCAAAGCGTACCATCAGAATCAACTTGTATCTGCTTAGCATTTATGGGTTGATTACCCACTTGCTCGAACTCAAGATCCTGCGCGACGGCAACAACCAGCAGTGCCGGGCTCCCCAGAAAGAGGAGCCCGGCGACTGCTGATGCAAACAGGAAGCGTACGCTCGTCATTTTAACAGCATGATACGATGCGTAAACGCATTCGCTGCATTCCCGTTCTCCGGCGTCACGTTGGCCCGTACGAGGTACATGCCCGAAGGAAGTTCGGCGCCGTCAAACACGGTGTCGTAGACCCCGGCCTCGTATCGGCTATCAACCAGCGTGGCTACTCGGCGGGCGAATACACGCACACCTGTAACGTCGGCACCTTTCCCGCCGCCGTCGCCGGCAGCAGTTTCGGATGGACCAAGGATGCCGGCGACAGCCCCATGGATGGCGTAACCTTGGCATGGAGCACGAACGACGTGAGTGATGCGGAGCTCGGGAGCAGCGCCAATGTTGCCGGGGATATCCCGGGCACGCATCTGATCGAAGCCGTCTACCCGAACCCGTTCAACCCGGAGGCCACGTTCCGATTTGCCGTGAACACGCAGCAGAATGTGCGCGCAGACCTCGTTGACGTGTCAGGCCGCGTAGTCGCCACGCTCTTCGAAGGAAATGTGGCAGTCGGCGAGACGCAGACGGTTCGTATCGATGGCGCCGGCCTGCCGAGCGGGATCTACGTGGTCCGCCTCACCGGCAAAACCTTCAGCGATGCGCTAACGGTGACGTTGTTGAAGTGATGGCGTAGCGGCCTTCAAATGTGTAGGGGCGATTTATGATCGCCCCTACTCGTTGTCTAACATATCAACCGCGTCGCGGCCCCCAGAGCCAGGCTGCTGGGATTGCCCGAGTTCGAGGGCTTTCAGCGACATCCGCTCGTCGTGCTCGGAGGTATGGTGCGCGAAGACCGCCATCATGGCAGCGGCCTGCG
>JADFLK010000342.1 GCA_022564455.1 Bacteroidota bacterium | reverse complement strand
CAACCAGTTGGACGACTTACCCACCATGCTGTGGTATTGGGTCCAGATCTGGTTCAACGAATTGCGCGCGGGCCTCATCCGAAAAGAGCACTTGGGCGGAATAGTGCGTCATCATGATTTTCGAGTCGAGCATTTCCGGATTATGTTCGATGAACCAGTCGGCTGAGTCCTGGCTTGAAGTCGCCTCCATGAAATGCCGTACCGCCAACATCCATGCGCGGGTCATGGTGTCGTGGTACTTCGATGGATCGACGCCGTTGTGTTCGAGAAAGGCCAGCAGCGCTTCGCGCATTAATTGATAAGCTGTCTCGGAATCGTGCTCGGTCAGGTATACGTAGGCCAGCCTCAGGTGTGCGCGATGATCGAAATCTGCAACCGGAAACGTGCAGGATTCGACCTGAGCGAGGAATGCGCGGTCTTCGGTTGATGAACGATGTGGCATGGTGAGTTTCGTCGGTGCGTCTGGTCACGCGCGCTTCTTGCCCTTCCTGGCACGCCGCGCCACGTCGATAGCTTTCTTTGCCCAGGTCTGCAATGCATCCGCATCCTCAAGTACCGCAATCGGTACTTCGTAGTACTTCATCGCGCGCTCGTCGCCGTAGGGCCGGAATGGCTCCATCTCGGCGACTTCAAAATCCGGCCGGTTTGAATCGTCGACCTTGAAGTAGAGCCGATCGTCGCCAATCAGGGCAAAGAAGAGTCCATCCGCATAGAGCCCTACCCCGCCGAACATGCTCGTTGATGTGATCGAGGCAACGTGCTCGAGTTGCTCCACGACAAAGTCTCGGTATCCTGAAGAAAAGGCCATGACGAATTATCCAGTCTAAGTTCACTCACCGTCGCGGAGGATGCTCACTGTTCTGACCAGATCGCAAACTCGTTGCCGCTGGGATCGGTGAAATGAAACCTCCGGCCGCCCGGGAACGGAAAGATGGACTTCACGATCTGGCCACCGGCCGCTTCCACGTCTGTGACTGCTTTCTCCAGATCGTCCCGATAGAACACGATCAGTACACTGCCTGACTCCGTCGATGCAGATTTGTCTGATGCATAGAATCCACCATCGAGTCGGCCGTCGTTGAAGCTGCAGTAGTCGGGACCATAGTCCTGGAACTCCCACCCGAACAGCTCCGAGAAGAAGGCCTTCGTTCCCGCCAGGTCCGTCGCGGGAATCTCGATGTAGTTGATGGAAGTCTCGCGATCCATGACTACATCTCCATCACTTCTGCGACTTCCAGGGTGCCCATATCAAGGAAAGGGCATGCCCTGGCCATTTCGAGAGCTGCGTCCATGCTTTCGGCTTTCTCGATAGAAAACCCCGTCAAGCGACTCGACCCGTCGGTCTCTGATACGGCGTCGGAGCTTATGGTCTTGGACTTTCCCAAAGGAGTGCCGGGGTTAACTACTGCATCGCCAAGGTCGGCGAGCCAGGCTTGCCATTTCGCCATGCGTCTGGCTCCCTCCTCAGGGCTCTCAGGCTTTTCTCCACCGTGGTAGGCAATGATGTAGTCAGGCATGTGATTTCCTTCTGTTTCTCGAATAGCGTTTGTAAGAAACCCGGATTGGGCATCTGTGATTCCGGTTTGTTTCGCGCGAAAGATACTTTCGAGTGACAAGTAACGCCTCCGGAAATCGTCCTTCAAGCTCTTGAAAAGGATGGAGGTGCCGTTCAGACGTGATTAGCCCCGAACATCCACAATCACCGCCCCCGCGTGTCTCGACCCGAAAGAAGCGATGATGGAAATTCAAGGCAGATCGAATCCCAGCACAATCTGTAGCCAGCGGGGCTAGGGGCTCTTATCAAACCTGAAACAAGCGCGCGGCATGGTATCGGACATTCGACGCCAAAGGGTGAGTACTACCCTTTGATTACTTGCCGGTCTCCAGTACTTCGATGGGATTCGTAGAAAAGACGCGATCAGTCCGGCCTCGGGCGTAGCGTACCCGAATGACGTTGCCCGGCTGCACCGTGTACAAAGAGTCTTCGTGAATCAACAAGCTTTCCTCATCCCGAAAAGATGGCTTTCCACTTAGCGGCTGCACTTCCATCAACAACCGGACTAACATCGCACCCTTGTGCATCGGGTAGATCGCCGACGACTTGAGAATACGAGCGTGCGCTTCGCTTCCATAATGATAAACCCATGAGGAGATACCCCTTGGAATGAGCCATCTCAGATGCTTGTACAGCGTGAATCCCAGCAAGACCGGCAGCGCCACAAGCCATATGTAACCACCCCGAAGCACCCACAGGGTACTCCATACCAGCGCCAGCGCCTGTCCTGCAACGATTAGCGAATGCACCAACAGCCAGCCTATCCTCATACTCATCTGAGCGATGAGTTTCGGTACCAAATGAATGGCAAGCTGGTTGACAGCGGTCTCCGCCTCTGCCGGGGAGACACCGGCCTGTTCGGCATAAAACTGAATGGCTTCGGCGCGTGCGCCCTCCACGACCATCTGCTTCACCCGTTCGGACACCTCTTGGGGAATCTCCTCTATCACCGAGGTAGGGGATGTTAACGTACCCGTTTCGGATGCAGCGGCCTCTGGCCAGGCGGCGATGCGTACGCTGGCGCTACAATACAAACAAATGGCGACGGTTTGCTTGGTGGTTACGGACAGCGGTGCGCCGCAATTGGGGCAGTTTAAACTTTTTGTAGTCATCCAACGTCGCCTAAAAGTTTACCCATTTATCGTGTCCACCCAAACGTAACGATCCACGGTAAACCGGGCGCCGACGACGGCGAAATAGAAGGAGGCACGCTTGGTGGGTCTTGCGAGGCGGAAACAGTGTGTGTGTGGGGGTTCTGTTTGTTGGCTCGTACTTGCTTCTCTCCTCCCCTCCTCCACACTCAACCCCTGCCCGCCCTCTCCCCCCAAATTTTCCTTTCTCAGGCCCGACCCTCACCCTCTCACGTCCACAATCACGCGCCCACGCGTCTCACCTCGGACGATCTTCTCGCTGTAGAGAATAACCTCGGCGAGGCTGATGGTCTCGTCCACGCCCGCAAAGGCGCCATCATCCACCGCCTCAGCCAGACGCGCCCATGCGGTCTCTCGCTTTTCGGGAGGCGCTGTGTTCGAGTCAATGCCATAGAGCACGATACCGCGCAGGATAAACGGGAACACGGTGGTGTCGAGTTGG
>JADFLK010000341.1 GCA_022564455.1 Bacteroidota bacterium | reverse complement strand
AAATCACAGGCGCTCCTTCCTTCCCCAATACAACAAGGCGATTGCCCGCAAGCGCGATGGGGTCATCCGCCAACCGGCCTTGCTCCTCCAGGTAGGCCGTCCACGCTGGGCTCGCCGAGAGGAACAGATCGGCGGGAGCGCCCGACGCAATCTGGCGTGCCAGCGTGGAGGACGCGCCGACGCTCACGATTACTTCAACGGTCGGATGTTGCTCCTCGAACGCCTCGCCCAGCGCCGCCGTAACATCCGTTAGCGAGGCTGCGGCAAAGACAATGAGTTCGGCGCGCTCGGTGTCATCGGATGTACATCCAATGCCCGGCAGCAGCAACATTCCGGAAAGTGCGCCTCGGATAAGGAGCCGCCGCATCACTGCGCCGACGGAGCGGAGGCCATCGTTTGCCGGACGGCAGCGAGGTCCTCAGCTGCGCGCTGATGGATAGGATCGTCCTCCGGCGTCAGGTCTATCACGCGCTGGAACGACTCCGCAGCGCCATCCAACCGCCCAATCCGAGACCGCAAAGCGCCAAGAAGATAGTTCGCAGCTACGTGGTCCGGTGCGATATCGAGTACGGTCCGCAACTCCAGTACGGCACGCATGGGGTTGCGCGGGTCGAACTGCGCGGCCTCCGCGAGGCTGGTTCGCACGTCCGGATTCTCCTCGATCCCCAGGCTCAGATCGAACGCATCCACGGCCCGGCCGGCCAGCTCGGCCCGGACAGTTTCGTCGCCCGACTGCATCGCCGCGGTGAAATACAGGTGCCCAAGCTGTGTCCATCCTGAGACTGTGCCCTCGGCCTCCAGTGCGCCTGCCATCGTTCGAAGCGAGTCCGGTAGCTCGGCAGAATCCGACAGCGTCGCGGCGGACGGCGGGGCTTCCGGCGGTGCCGCGGGCGTTCGATCTCGATTGCTGTACACGGTCAATCCGTACAGAATGACAACGGCTGCAATACCCAAACCCACCATCCCGAGGGCTCGCAGTCCAACATCCGATGAGAGCCTCTCGGCATCTACATCCGCATGGATTACCTCTGGACCAGTCGGCTGATTCGGTACACGGGGCGCGTCAGATGCACTGGATGCGGGAGGCGCATTGCTCAGGAACGTTCCACATTGGTTGCAAAACCGCGATCGTGCAGGATTCACGTGCTCGCAAATCGCGCACGGCACCGGTTCAATCGAAGTCGCCGTATGATCAACACCGGCAGGCTCGGCAACAATGTGTTCTTCCTCGGTGACCTCTGGCTCGGTGACCTCTGGCTCGATAACCTCTGGCTCGATAACCTCTGGACCCTCCATTTCATCCGGATCGGCCACCGACGTTCCGCAGAGGTCGCACCGCTCCGCGCCGGCAACCAGTTTTGCGCCACACGAGGGGCAGGCGGCAGTCTGTTTCATTAGGTCGAGAGTCAACTGGAATCAATCAGTGAACTCCACGTATTCCACCGGCGCCATTGCGTTTCAGGGCTCCGCCTTTATTCGCGCCTCATTCACCGCACGGCGAAACTCGGCCGCCGGTTTGAAGACGGGAACGAAGCGGCGCGGGACGATCATCCTTTCGTTCGTCTGCGGATTGCGAGCATTGCGTGGCGCACGTTCCCGGGCGCGAAAGGTCCCGAATCCACGCAGCTCTACCATCTCGCCGGTTTTGACAGCCTCGATAACGGTGAGCATGAAACCGTCCACGACCGCCTCCGCCTCCACTTTAGTAAGCCCGGTCGCCCCAGCTATACGGCCAACTATTTGAGCTTTAGTCACGGGTGAGATGCAGGTAAGATGAGCGACAGCCGACAACACGAGCCTCCTCGCGTGATGGGTGAGGTGGGCTGCCTTATCTCTATTATACGAAGCAGGCCCAATACGGTGCGAATGCAAGCCTGCAGGCTGTTCCTGCCTTCGCATGGGCACCACGCAACTTGGCCTGAGGGGGCGATTTTCGTATATTTGCAGCCTTCCCGACCGTGCCCTGGTTTGCCATGACCTTGGGCGCGGTTGTCGTCTGAAGGCATCGCGCGCCATTCTGCGCACAGAATTTAAGGCCCTGAACGCACCGATGAAAGTCCTGTACATCGCCGGCGAAGTCTCTCCCTTCTCCGAAACCACGGCTGCCGCCCACCTCGTCCGCCTCATCCCCAACGCTATTCAGGAATCGGAAACAGGCGACTATGAGGTACGAATAATGATGCCTCGATATGGCGTGGTGTCTGAGCGCCGCAACCGGCTGCATGAGGTGATTCGCCTTTCTGGCGCTGAGATCACTGTCGGCGAAGATCAGGATATTCTCAAGGTGAAGGTGGCTTCGATCCCTGGCATACGCCTTCAGGTGTACTTTATGGACTCCCTTCTGTACTTCAAGCGAAAGGGCCTGCACAAGGATAGAAAGGATGGGAAGGTGTTCGAGGACAACCCTGCTCGTGCGCTCTTTTATGCCCAGGCCGCCCTCTCGACGGCCCACAAGCTCGGGTGGAGCCCGGATGTCATCCACGCAACCGGCTGGATTGCGGCCTTCGTGCCTACGCTGGCTCGCGCAGCCGACGGTGATGCCTTGTTCACCGATACCAAGTGCGTCTACACGCCGGATACCGTTGACACGAAGATCGTTTTGTCCGCCAAGGAAGCCAAAACCTTTGGCCTTCCCTCTGATCTGGCCGGTAAGACGCTGCAGCAAATCGGCATGGAGACGGCCGACGCGGTTGCCTACGCGGACGACTTCAAAGGCGGCCCCGAGGGCACCAGCCTGATCGGCGAAGAGGAGGAGATTGTTGCGCGAGCTATGAAACTCTACAACTCCCTCGCCGAGCAACGCGAACTCGCCGCGTGAGCAACGCCCCGGGTCATTTCGCCCGAGATTTCGCACGATTCGCAGCAAAACCCTGCCAGGCCCGGCGGGGTTTCTGCGTAAGCTGAGGCTTCGTTTTCGGATCTCATATCCAGAATGGCAGGGCCATTTAGAACCCCTGAGCACGAAACCAAGTGTGCAAACCGTTCACGATCTCCTAGGAGACTGTTTATATCCCATCTTGCCTGCGACGGCCCCTCTCGGTCGATCTCTGCGTTCCGAGATTCTCACCGAATCACCGATTCGACTGCGATCTCGCGCCTTGATCTCGACCAAGATTGGCTCGTCTCGGCGCCAGAGCGGATCATTCAACAGCCTCCTCGCC
>JADFLK010000019.1 GCA_022564455.1 Bacteroidota bacterium | reverse complement strand
GCCAGGAAGGGATGGGAGGGGGAGATATGGAGCTTTGAGCAAGCTCAAAGATCTGCGATAATAGTGTCCAGCACCCGCGCAGATGAAAGCACCCCTGGCATCCCGGCCCCGGGATGCGTGCCCGCGCCAACCAGATAGAGCCCTTCCACGTCCTCGCTTTTGTTGTGCGGGCGGAAGTAGGCGCTTTGCGCCAGGATGGGCTCGAAGGAGAAGGCCGAGCCCTTTACCGACAGGTAGTCGTCCAGAAAACCTTGGGGGGTGAGTGTGAGGCTCGTTGTGAGGTGCTCCGAGAGATTGGGGAGCACGGTGCGTTCCAGATAGTGCTCAACGCGCTTCCGGTAACGATCTGTCTCGGTCGACCAGTCGGTTCCGCTGTCGAGGTGCGGCACGGGAGAGAGCACGTAGAAAGCATCGTGGCCCTCGGGCGCCATGCCGGGATCGGTGGCCGTGGGCCGGTGGAGGTAGAGCGAGAAATCTTCGGTCAGCTTGTGATGGTGGAAGATGTCCTTCAACAACCCCAGGTAGCGCGGCCCAAGTAAAATGGTGTGGTGGGCGACGTCGTCGTAGGTGCGATCCGTGCCGAAATACCAGACGAACAGGCTTATCGAGAGCCTGGCACGGCCGATCTTCGCATCCGTCCACTTTCTGCGGTGCTCAGGGCGGATGAGGTGCTTGTAGGTCCAGGCGACGTCTGCGTTGGAGACGACGAGGTCGGCCGGGATGTGCTCGCCGGATGCAAGCCGGACGCCCGTAGCCTTGCCTCGATCCACCGTGATCTCCTCCACTGTTTCGCCGAAACGGAACGTGCCTCCGAGGTCAGTGATGAGGTCAGCGAGGCCACGGACGAGAGTTCCGGTTCCTCCCATCGCATACCACACGCCCCACTTACGCTCGAGAAACGTTATGAGCGTGTAAATGGAGGTTGTCGAGAATGGGTTGCCGCCAACGAGGAGGGGGTGGAATGAGAACACCTGCCGCAGTCTCGGGTCCTTGATGTATTTCGAGACGAGGCCATACACCGTCCGGTAGCTCTCCAGCGCGATCATCGAGGGAGCGATGCGGACCATGTCGGATGCTCTGCCGAACGGCACGTGGCCCAACTTTGTGAACCCGACCTCGAAAATGCGCTCGCTCTTTTTCAGAAAGCGCTCGTAGCCGTCTACATCTGCCGGATTGAACCGCGCGATTTCGCGTCGCATGGCCTCCGCGTCGCCTGTGTAATTGAACACCTCCCCTGAATCGAGCCGGATGCGGTAGAACGGATCGATCGGGACGAACTCGACCGTATCCTCGCGACGCTTCCCGGCCAGCTCCCACAGCTCATCGAACAGGAAGGGAGCCGTGATGAGCGTCGGACCGGCATCAAACGTATAGCCATCCTGTTTGAACACGCGCGCTCGGCCTCCGGGCTGATCGAGCCGCTCCACAACCGTGACACGGTAGCCGCGAACCAGCAGCCGAGTCGCTGCCGCCAATCCCCCAAACCCCGCGCCGATGACCACGACGTGCGGCGCGTCGGGTTTTATGGGGACGAGTTCCGTTCGTGTGTTGAGCGTCGTGTCTCGGCGCCGAGCCATTGGCCTCAGTTCAAAGCCGTCCACCAAACCCAATCGATGGCCAGGGAAAAATGATGCTGCGCGATTCAGGAACCAGCCAGGCTGACACGCCGATCCGAAAGTTGGAGCCACTGTCCGAAATAACGCGGATTCCTGCGAACGGCATGATGACAGGCCCCAGCCCGTCGAAAAAAACCACACCAGTAATCGCAAAGTCGGGCCGGACACGGTGTTGGCCAATCGTTACACCAGCGCCGGCGCTAAGTGTGGCCGGCGCACCTACGCCAAGACCAACCCGAACATAGAGAGGTGAGAGCACCGTCGCCTCGATGTGAGCGGACGCGATCGGCCCCGCCCCTAGCAACTCACCATACACTGCAAACCGGCCACGCTCTGGTTGAGCACCGATATCGCCTGGGTGCGACTGCGCCGACACCGCTGCCGAGAGGAATAGTCCGAGGAGGGCAAGAACGCGCATAGGGCAGCATGAGATGGTTCGCTCGAAGGTAGACCGTTACGTGGCGGCATCCAATGCCAAACGCTGCTCTACCTGCTCGAACGTATCACCGCCGTAGCGCTCCAGCAGGGCTTCGGCGAGCACCCACGCGACGGTGGCCTCGGCAACGGTTGAGGCAGCCGGCACGCTCGTCACGTCGCTGCGCTCGTAGCGGGTGGGCTGAGCTTCCCCCGTTGAGATATCCACCGTTTCTAGGGGTTTGACGAGGGTGGGGATGGGTTTCATGACGCCGCGAACGATGATCGGCATACCGTTCGAGACGCCTCCCTCTATCCCTCCGGCATGGTTGCTTTCGCGTGTGAAACGGCCTTGCCCATCCTCGGTGATCGGGTCGTGGAACTGCGAACCAGGCGTTGAGCCCGCCGCAAATCCGTCGCCGATCTCGACCGCCTTCTGGCCCTGAATGGAGAGGATGGCCTGCGCCAACCGGCCATCGAGTTTCCGATCCCAATGAACGTAGGAGCCGAGGCCAACCGGCACCCCCGTTGCGATCACTTCGTAGGCGCCTCCCAGCGAATCGCCGGCGGTTTTTATCTCTTTGATATGCGCGATAGCTGCATCGCTTAGTTCGGCATCAAGCATCCGGACCTCGCTTTTGTCCGCCGCCTTATAGACTGCACGTGCTCCGCCCTCCTCAAGCACTGCGGCTACACGTTCCTGCCATGCTCCCGAATCGCCGTACCCAACATTTCCGATACGAACAACGTGGCTCCCCACCTCGATTTCGAGATGTCGGAGCATGACCCTTGCCACGGAGCAGCATGCAACGCGCATCGCCGTTTCGCGGGCGCTTGCCCGCTCGATGACGGGCCGGATGTCGTCGAAACCGTACTTCTGTGCTCCGGCCAGATCGGCGTGCCCAGGACGTGGCAGCGTTACCGGTTCGATGCCTTCACCCGAACCGCCGATGGCCATTACATTTGGCCAGTCGGAGCGGTCTTTATGGTGCGCCGCATTCTCCAGCCGTAGCGCGATAGGACTGCCCATTGTTTTCCCAAAGCGGACACCCGACAGAATCTCGACCCGATCCTGCTCGATCCTGGCGCGTCCGCCTCGCCCAAACCCCAGCCAGCGCCGTGCAAGGTGTTCGTTGATGTCATCCGTTGTGAGCGGCACACCCGCCGGCATACCCTCCACAATGCCTATCAGGGCTGCGCCGTGCGATTCGCCGGCCGTCAGATAGCGAATCATCAGTCTACATACGGCGACGCGAGGTCATAAAACGCCGTCACTCCATCGCTCCTACGAACGCGCAGTAAGGCAGGCACTTCTCGAAGCGCAAGTAGCCCGAGCGCCGCCAGCGCCTCCTCGGCGGAAGAGACGGGACGATCTTCAATGCGCGTAACGACGCTCCCAACAGGAAGTCCATCCACTTCGGCCGCGCTTCCGCCGGCAATGTTCTCGACGAATGCACCGCCTGAAACGCCAAAGGATCGCCGCTCGGAAGGTGTCAGGTCACGGAATCGGACCCCCCAGTCTTCGGCTTCATATCGCGGAGCATCGGGTGGAGCAGCGTCGGGCGGAATGTCTTCTAGCGCTTGCGGAGGATTGCGCTCGCCGAGGTCCGCCAGCCAGCCCTCGAAGGCTGCGTCATCGCGGCCGATGAGCACAGCCTCCAGGGTTTGCAACTCACCGGCTCGCCAGACCTCCAGCGTCACCGACTCGCCGGGCCGTCGCAAAGCCACCCGGCTCTGGAACTGATTCGGCTCGTCAACAGGCCGTCCGTCTACGCTCAGCAGTACATCCCGCGCCCGAATCCCCGCCCGCGCCGCCGGGCCGTCGTCTGCAACACTGGCGATGATCACGCCCTCTATTCTCGACATGCCAAGCTCCTGTGCATCGGCGGCTGTTACCGGGCGGATCTCAACGGCCAAATAGCCTCGCAGCACTTCGCCCCGCTCAATCAGGTCGGTAGCCACACGTTTAACCAGATTGATAGGGACAGCAAACCCGTAGCCCTCGTAGGCGCCGCTCTCGGTGGCGATGGCCGTGGCGATACCCACCACCTCGCCCCTCATGTTAACAAGCGCGCCGCCCGAGTTGCCCGGATTGATAGCGGCGTCGGTCTGAATGAAATCCTCGATGCGGAACGGATCGTCGATGATATCCACCTGCCGGCGAAGCGCGCTGACAATCCCCGCCGTCACCGTGCTTGTCAGCCGGAACGGATTGCCCACGGCCAACACCCACTCGCCCACTTCCAGCGCGTCGGAGTCGCCGAGAGTGGCCACGGGGAGCGCACTGGCATCGTCGTCCAGATTGACCTCCAGCAGGCGCACAATGGCGATGTCGGTGGTAGGGTCGGTGCCGATCAGTTCGGCGTCGTACTCGCGCTTATCGTTGAGCAGGACGCGAATGCGTGAGGCGCCTTCCACCACGTGGTTGTTCGTAACCACGTAGCCGTCCGGCGACAAGATGACGCCGCTCCCTGCGCTCGTCCGCCGGCGCGGAAGAAATGGGCCCACGTTGTCGTGAAAGCCGTCCTCGGGCGTCCCTCCATTGCCTCCCACGTCCGTTTCCACCCGAATGAACACGACCGATGGCGTAACATTGGCCGCTACCTGCTTGAACAACGTGTTCAACGATATCAGCTCGGGAACGGAGGGCGGAGGTGGCGGATTGGGGTTGCCGATTTGAACCGACTCAGTGGCCGGAGGTGTCGGCGCGGCTTGTGTCGGCGAAGCCAGCTCACCCGAGGGCGCAACATTCACATGCCACAGTTCAGCCACGACGACGCCCAAAAGGACGCCGGCCGCCAAAAAGGCGATGCCGAGCAAGATGCGTCGTGTGGTCATCAGAATACGCGAGCTTTCATCGAGTTGTAGTCAACGGTGTAGAGGTAGAAGATGGTGCCTCGTGCCGTATCATAATCTGCTCGCAAGGAGCCTGGAGGGGTTCTGAGTGAGCGGCTAACATACGCACCGTCTAGGAGCCTGTCGGACTTAGGATGATTCTACTGCGGCGGCGGTGAATCGGCCCATTTCTCAGCTCTTTTTCGTTGAATAGCCCCACTATGCGCCTCAAAAAGATCGAAGAACTGGTCTCGATTCCCCACTCGCCTCGTCACGAACCCCTAAGTCCGACAGACTCCTCGGTTCGGCGTCTCATTTCGGCCACTCTCCGACAGGCGTAGCTTTACATGATTTACAAGCAACACATGCCCTCGGCAGAAAAATTTTGGGCCTCCCCTGTGTCTCCTGTAGATCCTCCGGGAAAGGCCCCGCCGACGCCGGATGGACGGCCGCACATCCTCTTCGCCCTCGTCGGCGATGCGCGAAAGTCCTCGCGAGCACTGCGTCAGCTTCGGGCGCTCAGGGAGATGGGGGCATCTGTCGAGGTTCTCATGCTTGGTGAACTACCAGAAGATGAGCATTTTGCCGAAGGACTGGCGCTTGGTGCCGGCTTCCGTGTTCGAACCTTGAACACGCCGAACGGCCGGGGTCCGCGTTATTTCTGGCGAGTGCATCGTCTGTTCAGCCGTGCCGCTCGCGAGATTCCTGCGGCTGTTTACCTGGCGAGCGACCTGTACACGCTGCCCGCACTTGCCTCCGCTTCGAGCAAACACGGTGGGCGGCTTGTCTTTGATTCGCGCGAACTCTACGCGCACCTCGATTCTACTGCCGGGCGGCCATGGGTACGGGGTGTCTGGACGACCGTTGAGAAGCGGTATATCCGCTGCGCTGACGCCGTTCTGACCGTCAACAACAGTATTGCCGACCGCCTGACCGCTGCCTATGGAATCGAGCTTCCCCTTGTGTTGCACAATGTACCGGCGCGCGCGAGCATCCCCAGATCCGACCGGCTTCGCGAGGAGCTCGGCCTGCCGGATAACCGTCGCATCGTTCTGTACCAGGGTGGCTTGCGCGAGGGGCGCGGGCTTCCCCAGCTGATTGGCGCGGTGGCCGAGGTACCGGATGCTCAACTGGTCATCATCGGAGATGGCCCATTTGAGGCGAAAGCCAAACGCCTAGCCGCACGTCTGGGAGAACGCGCCCGTTTTCTTCCCTTCACACCTCCCGACGCGCTCCCGTACTATACCGCCTCCGCAGACCTTGGCGCCATGCTGACCGAGCCACTGACAGAGAGCCTCCGCCTGGCGTTACCCAATAAGCTCTTCGAGTACCTTATGGCCGGCATCCCCGTTCTGGCCGGCCGAACTCCGGAGGTGCAGCATGTGGTCGAAAGTTTCGATGTCGGCCTGATCGTTGATCCAGACGATCATCAACAACTGGTCACGTCTTTGCAGCGGGCACTCTTCGATGAAACCGATCGGGCTCGCTGGCGTGCCAATGCGCCTGAAGCCCTGAACGCATACGCTTGGGAACGTGACGCTGCCCGCTTTCAGCAACTAATTCTCAACCTCCTGACGGAATGACTCGATTCAGTGCCGCACTCGCAGTGCTTCTCTTTCTGGCTGCCGTTCCCGCGGTTGCTCAGACGGCGGCGGACTACCCCGAAGACAGCCCGAACTGGCTTCCGATGGAGGATGCCGTAGCGTCAGCCCAAGACGACGGCGACATCGTGCTCATCCACGCCTATGCAACGTGGTGCGGATGGTGCCGTGAGCTTGACGCCACCACCTACACCGACGACGCGGTTCAGGCGTACCTCGCAGAACACTTCGAGGTCACGCGGCTGGATATAGAGAGTCCGGAATCGATCAACTTCTTCGGTGGACAGGTTCCTATGAGCGAGCTCGGCGAAGCCCTCGGCGTCCGCAGCACGCCCACTACGATCTTTATGGATTCGGACGGCAGCTACATGACGCATGTGCCCAGCTACATTCCCCCCGAGCGATTCATCCTCGTGCTCCGGTACGTGCGGGAGCGCGCCTTCGAAATGATGGAATTCCCAGACTATGCGGAGATGATCGAGGCCAGCGAGGGCTAGGGCGGATAGGAGCCTGTCGGAGTCAACCTGGAAGCAAGTTCCTTCGCAGTATCGACTGCCGGATCTGGGATGATAAACTTCCACTTCATTCCTTCTGCGCGGATAGTGAGGCGTGGATCACCCGCATAGTTGGTGTCTACTTTGGCACTTTCCACAGCTTCCGCGGCAAAGAACGCACTGCGCTTCCCCTTCGCCCACTCGTCGATAGAAGCTGCCGCGAGGCGTTCTTCACCCTCCTTCACCTTCCGCTCTACGCGGTTGAGCGCAAAGTTTACGGCGCCCTGCTCGAAGCTGCTCTTTGTCCGCACTGCCATTCCCGGCGCAGGCCCTATATGCAGGAAGTAGAGCCCGTCGTCGTTCAGGATGAGGGTGTGCATTTTCGCGCTGCGAATGAGCCCTTGCGGCACATGTGCGCGGTCGATACGAAGCATCGGGCGTGTTGGTTAGTTGGCTTGATAACGGGCGGAAACAATACGAGGCCGCCCAGCAAGGTCGTTCCTGAGCGCTACGTCGTGCAGCTCGGCGTCAGCAAACAGGCTACGTACGTCTTCGCTGTGCTCTTCGTGCGTCTCAACCACGAACCATCCGCCCGGTTTCAGGAGGAAGGGTGCGTGCCCGGCAAACGACCGGTAGAAGCGGAGCGGATCGTCATCGGGGACGAACAGGGCCACGCCAGGCTCATAAGCCCGCACTTCGGGCTGAAGGTTTTCTCGCTCCCCGTCGGGGATGTAGGGTGGGTTGGAGACGACCACATCGAACACGGGCGACACTTCGTGGGCAAACATCGGATCGAGTGCATCTGCGTGAATAAAGGAAACCTCCAGTTTGAGACGCTCTGCGTTCTCGGCTGCAACGGCCAATGCAGCCTCCGAGATGTCGCACGCGAACACTTCAGCATCTGGCCGCTTGTATTTGATGGCCAGCGCGATAGCGCCGCTGCCTGTACCCACATCCAGCACCCACGGAGCTTCCAACTCTTCCATCCTGCGTAGTGCCTCTTCCACCACCTCTTCAGTTTCCGGGCGCGGAATAAAAACGGCGGGAGTCACACGAAGGCTAAACCCCAAAAAATCCGCCTGCTCCAATACGTACTGGATGGGTTCGCGGCGAAGGCGGCGAAGGAGGAGGTCTTCCCCGCGCTCACGCTCAGGCCCCGTTACCGATACGTCGGCGTGGGCGTAGAGGGCCGCTTTCGAGAGGCCGAGAACATTTTCAATAATCCATTCGGCGTTTCGCCGGGCGTCTTCGATGTGCGCGTCTTCCAGCCGGGCGACGAAGGACTCAAGTAAAGCGTTGCGCGTCATGTGCCGGGTCGTGCCGATTGTTGATGAAAACGGGGCCGCTACTTGGCATCGCATGGTTCTGGGGTTCAATATCCGCAACCCCACCCCAACATCATAGGAGGCTGTTGAAATACGTGCTCTGTCGCCGAAACGAGCGCATCTCGGTTGAGATCAAGGCGCCCCGCAGTACTGCGGGGCAACAAAGGGATCGGCCGAGAGTCCCGCCGCATGGCGGGAAGGCAGGATGACGTATTTCAACAGCCTCATAGGCCACAATGGACTTCTTCCGCGACCGATCCATTCTGATTACCGGTGCCTCCAGCGGTATCGGCGAAGCCATGGCCCGCCAATTGGCGCCGGTTGGTTCGCATCTGATTCTCGTCGCGCGGTCGGAGGACAAACTGAATGCACTGGCTGAGGAGTGCCGTGAGCAAGGCTCACGTGCGGACGTGTTCGCCCACGACCTCAGCCACAACGGTTCTGCACAGAAGTTGTACGACAACATCGCCGGAGCGGGGCATCGGGTAGACGTGCTCATCAACAACGCCGGTTTCGGGAAAGGGGGTGCGTTCGTCAACTTCCCGGTAGAAGCCTACGAGCAGATGATCACGCTCAACGCGGCCTCGCTAACGTCCCTGACGCGCCTCTGCCTCCCGGGCATGATCGAGCGCGGCTCCGGCGGCGTGCTGAACGTGGCCAGTGTTGCGGGCTTCATGCCCATCCCGTATTTCAGCGTTTACGCTGCCACCAAGGCCTTCGTGCTGTCGTTCTCCGAGGCCCTCCACGCCGAACTCAAGGGAACCGGCGTCCACGTTTCGTGCCTCTCGCCCGGCCCCACGGAGACGGGCTTCGCAACGGCTGCCGACATGGAGAAGGTTGTTGGCGGACCCGTGGAAACAGCCGAAAAGGTTGCAGCACTCGGATTGGATGCCCTCAGCCACAACAAACGCACGGCAATCAGCGGCGCCTACAACCGCGTTCAGGCGCTCTCGTCACGGTTTGTGCCCCGCAAACTCACCATGGCAATCAGCGAGCGGTACATGAAGGGCGCGGAAAAGTAACCTCTCCCCTCGCCGCGAATCCTAGTACTGCTCAACAGTAAACCTGCTGAAACGGCCTGAGGCGGACTCCCAGCGAACGTCCACTTCTTCCACATCAGCTGCGGCGGGACCTTTGCTCAGTACTTCAACAAAGGCCTCCAAACGCTCACGCACACCCTCAGCCATCACAGATACCGTGCCCTCGGTGTCGTTGCGCACCCATCCCACTACGCTGTGCTTTCGCGCAGCCACGCATGCGTAATACCGAAAGCCAACCGCCTGGACGTGGCCGGCAATCTCGATCACCACACGCTCAAGTTGATCGGTTGCCGAGTCGGTAGCTGGATCGGACGTTGCGGAAGTAGACATGAATACTGGGTGATGGAGCAAGCTGGAGTGTATTGAACACGCTGCTTGCGTGCAAGTCGTATTGTGATACGGTGGAAAAAAAGCAAAAGAGGCGTTCGTAGTACCCGTGCCTTCAAAAAAGACCGCCCGATAGCATAGGCTACCGAGCGGATACGATGGATTATAAGCCTCAATCAGCCAGGAAGCAATCCCCGACCGACGGCCCAGTTCTTAAATCCATCAACCAATTGCTCGAACGAATCGAGCACGAACAGAACGGGCTGGAGGTGCCACACTTCGTAGTCCTGGTTAATGATGGCGTCAATGTCAAACGGCTTCTTCTCCACCTTACCGGAGAGTGCGTGCTGAACTTCTTCCTTCGACGAGAGCACGCCGGCTCCGAAAATGCGCATCCCTTCCTCCTGCTGGATTAATCCGAACTCGACGGTGAACCAATGCAGTCGCTCCAGACTCACGCGGTCCTGCCCCTTTGCGTCCAGCGCAGCCTTCCCGAACATGTGGTAGAAATCTGCATAGGCGGGCTGGGTTAGCATCGGCATGTGCCCAAACATGTCGTGGAAACAGTCCGGCGCCGGTGTATAGTCGAGTTCTTCCTTTCCGCGGATGTAATCCGTGCTGGGGAATAACCGCTTCGCGAGAAGACCAAAGAAATCGCGCTCGTGCAGCAGGCCGGGGATGCGCGCAATCTGCCATCCGGTGGCCTGCTTCATATGCCGCGAAAGGCCGGGAAGCGCCGGGATGCCATCAGGAGTCATTCCGAGGGTCTCAACGCCTGTCATGAACGCTGCGCCCGCGCGGCCCGGCAACATGCTCATCTGTCGGTTGAAGAGGAAAGTCCAGTTAGCGTTGTCCTCGTCCGAGTACTCCGGCGTCACAATCTCGTCGCCGGCGGGAGGCGAGCCATCCAGGTTTTGGGGTATGCACCTTGGATCGATGTCCGCGACTCCAGGTTTTTCGTACGCAGAAAGCGGCGCGTCCTCGCCCACTTCAGGGGTAGAAATCGATGGATCAGTCATGGGGAAGGGTTTAATGATTGCAGGAGTCTCTCGGACTCAGGGGTTCCCCGCCAAGGCGGGGCAGGCTGTAGCGAGGCGAGCGGGAAATCGAGAGCATTTCTCTGGTCTTTTGAGGCGCATAGTGGTGCTACGTGACGAAAAAGAGCGGAGAAATGTGCCGATTTACAGCCGTCGCAGCAGAATCATCCTGAGTTCGACAGGCTCATAAAAGAACTATCTGGCGAAAGCTACAACGGGCGGCACGCAAAAGGGAGGCTCAGATGTCGCTTCGTTCGGTCATCCAGCGCACAAGGCGGAGGACGGCGGAGAGCAACAGGACGGCTCCGAGTACAAATACGGCACGGAAGAGTCCTTCGGGCGTCCATGAATTGAATCGGAGGTAGCCAAGCACCGTCCAGTACGCGAACGTTGCGGCGGCGAGAACGAGCCCAAACGGTAAAACGAGCTGGTGGAGAGGTCGTTTCATGACGAGGACACGTCCAAAACTTGAGGCTACTGGTTCTCGGCGACGGAAACGGTGTGGTACTCCGCGTCCCTCCACTTGATGTTGCAGCCCATCGACGGGATTTGCTTCATCGTGATGGCGTCGGATTCCAGGAACTCGTTCAGGGCGTCACGGAGGTCGGTGGTTGTGGGTTCTCTGCCTGGCGTACCGTCGTCCAGCCGACCTCGATAGACGAGGCGGCGGTCGCCGCCGAACAAGTAGAAATCAGGCGTGCAGGCAGCAGCGTAGGATCTCGCCACCTCCTGCGACTCATCGTGCAGGTACGGGAACGGGTAGGATTTCTCCTCCGCCCGAATGGTCATGTTCTCGAACGAATCGGCCGGGTGGGTCTCGGCGTTGTTCGAGCAGATGGCCAGGAACTGGACGCCACGTGGCTCGAAATCGCGCGCCAGGGCAATCATTCGATCCTCCACGGCAATCACGTACGGGCAGTGGTTGCATGTAAATACGACGACGAATGCCCCGGCGTCCGGGTAATCAGCCAACGAGCGGAATGGCGCTTCGCGGACGTCATCTACAGATGGATTCGCCATGGGGAGCTCGAAAGCGGGAGCTTCGGTGCCCAGCGGCATCATTTCGGAATGCGTGATCGCCATGTCTTCAGGGGATTTCCGGTGGTGGCAGAGGCAAGGAATTCCATCAGGGCCCACCTGGAGGCAGGCACGTCGGAATACGTACAGAGTTGAGCTTCGGCGCCCGCGAAACCATCGAGGCCGCGCGGGCTGCCCAGCGCCGCCAGCACAGCAGGTTTTTGGTGGATGAGATCCTGGACGAACGCCCGCTGCTCATCCGAAAGACCGAAACTGTGCCACGCGGCAGGTTTTACAACGATGGCCACGAGCAAACGTTCGGCGGTCTGCACGGCCTTGCGTATGGTGCCTGCGGAGTCGAGATCGCCTTCAAT
>JADFLK010000340.1 GCA_022564455.1 Bacteroidota bacterium | reverse complement strand
CACGATGCCCATACGGCCGTTGCGTGCGGGGTGGCCACACTGCTCCGGGAGCAGCAAGACCGGCTCCGCGGCACGGTGCGGGTGTTCTTCCAGCCAAACGAGGAAAGCAACCCCTCCGGCGCGCCGGTGATGATCGATGAAGGCGTTCTCGACGGCCTCGAATCGGTCTATGCCATCCATGTCGATCCGACGATTGCGGTTGGCCGCTTTGGGCTTCGCGACGGCGCGCTCACCGCAGGCTGCTTGGTGTTTCGGGTTAAAGTGGTCGCCGGGCAGGCCGGGCACTCGGCGCGCCCGCACGAGACCGTGGACACCGTGTGGCTCGCCACCCAGATCCTCCATCAGTTTTACCAGCTTGTGGGCCGGATTACGGATTCGCGCAGAACGGCTATCATCACGGCCACGCGGTTCAACGCCGGCGAAGCCTACAATGTGATCCCGATGTCGGTTGAGTTCGGCGGGACGCTCCGGTGCACGGACGCAGAGGCGCTCGTCTACCTCCGCGACAAGATGCGCCGCGTGGCCGGTTCGATGGGCGCTTTGTACGGAGCCGACGTGGATATCGACTACGGCACCCCACTCCCGCCTGTTGTCAACACTCGGTACGAAATGAAGACGGTTCGTGCAGCCGTTTCGGCCATCTACGGGGAGGAGAGTATTCGGGAGATCCCAGTGCCGAGCCTCGGCGGCGAGGACTTCGCCTTTTACCTGGAAGAGGTCCCCGGCGCGATGGTGCGCATTGGCTCGGCAGGCGGGCCGGAGAGCCGGTACCCCCTCCACCACGACCGCTTCGACATCGACGAGGCCGCCCTCCCCCCCGCTGCCCGTCTGATGACCGAAGTGCTTATCAGGGATTTGGAGAAGAGGGCAGCGTAGAAGGCCGGCGTGGTGGTTGGCCGACAAGGTCCGTAGGCCGCAGACGGAGCTAGGGCGTGATCGCCGAGCGCGCCGCGTCGGAGGACGGAGGAAGGTCAGGAGGCAGGAGGTAGGGGTCAGGAGGCAGGGGTCAGGAATTAGGGGTTAGGAGTCAGGGGGCAATCCAGTAGGGCGTGATCGCCGAGCCTGCCCCGTCCCGCACTTGTTGCGGGATTGCGGCGCGCGCCGGTCTGCTCCAATTCTCAAATTCCAAAGGGCTCATTCTTTCAAACCTGAGACCTTCCAATCCGCATCCTTCCAACCCAAACACGAAGCACGAAGATCGATATCCACCCGCTGCTCTTTTCACTTTACACTTTTCCCTTCCCGAAGGGCACTACAGCGGCGTCCCCGCATCCACCTTACGGAAGATGCCGCGCAGCAGCCGCTCGCCGTTCTCGGCGGCCTCTTCCGCAGGTCCGGCCGGAACGAACCCGGCCTGATCGAAAAGCCGCGTGAGGGCTTCGGGCGTGGCCTCCTCCCCTACCGTACGCCGGCGCATGGCTACGTAGATCCACCCGCCGGTCTTCAGCACGCGCCGGGTTTCTTCGAGGGCGTCCGTGAGGCCGACTGCGTTGGTCGTCCCGTCGTACGCGCCGTGCGCAACCACCCAGTCGAAGAACTCATCCGGGTAACCCAGCGCGGAAGGATTGGCCGGAGTAATGCGCCGCGTGGCCTCCTCTTCTCCCCAAACCTCCGCCAGACGTTCGCGCGCCGCCTCCACATCTACCGCATCGCAGGCGTACAGATCGAATCCGAGGCGCGCGAGGGGCTCCGTGTGGCGTCCGTCCGCACAGCCCAAATCGAGTACGCAGCCGGCGGTGGCTTCCCTTGCCAGTATCCTCAAAAGGTCGTCTGAAGGTGGCGGATGCAACGTGGGTAGTAAGCTGGTAATAGAACTCGATGTATCTGGTGAAAGCCGCCTCTCCCGCAGCTTAGCGCTCCACCCCGCCCTCGCAAAGCCGTGCGTAGGTGAAGGGCGCCCCCGCGGGAAGGAGGACAAACTCCGGCTGGTTCTCAAACCCCATCCGAACCACCAGAAACCGCCCCTCAGACTCATCCCAGAACACGGCGTGGATTTCCTCGCCCGTAGCCGTGCAGACGGCGCGATCCTCACCCTCAGGCGAACCAAGACGCTGCGATACGAAGCTCAGTGCGTGCTCGAAACGTCCTTCTCGCATGGCGTAGTCCGTCCGGATCTCGCGAATGCAGTCGCCGTCCATCCCGAACGTAACGGGCGGCGCGTCGATGTATTCGAGGGACTCTACGTAGCGCAAAGTAACTGCGGATGCCGTTGCCTCCGCGCAGCTATCACCTCCTGGCCTGCGGGTGCCTACCTGGTAGTCGCGGAACGGAGAGGCGAGCCGCGCGATGCCTTCCACTACGGTTGGCGCAGAAGACGCGGACTCAGGCGGTCCGGCGCACGCCGACAACAGCACGGCCAACGCGAACGAACTAACTAGATGGAGTCGTATCCGCGGCGATCTCATAACGAAGCAACGATGCGGGCCAGCGATTGACGATAGGTGGGTTTGATCAGCGCGCCCCACATTTCAGCCACTTCGGTAATCACTTCAGTCTGGACATCACGAAGACGGTCGCGCAGGTTTGCCACTCCGTCCACATCGGCAAAGGTGTCGAGCGTATCGGCCGTCAGCCGGGCATGGTGGAGCATGGCCAGATGAGTTTCGAGGCGGGCCATTGGCCCGGCTACATCGCGGATCGGCTCCTCGGAGCATCCGCTTGTGAGGGCAAGAACATACTGCATGGCTGCGCAGGCTACACCCAAGGGGTGCAACAGATCATCGGTAGCCACGCCAATGGTCGAATCGAAGGTGCGAAGACCCTCGTAGCGTCGCCAGACGGCTGAGCCGAGCATGTGCTGGAGGCGCGTACGCTGCGGAAGTCCTGCGGGGTTCTCCAGGTAGTTATCAGGCTCAATGGGCGAAAACTCGCCCACCACAACCCCCTCATGCACTTGCTGCACAAGCCACCCCAACAGCGTCTCAAAACGGTGCATCCATTGTGTATGTGCGGTATTGCCGAGACGCACCTGCACGGCCTTCCACGCAGCTTTCCGCTCTTCGTTCAGGCTATCCAACACCACTCCGAACCCAGCAGCTTCGTCTTCGGAAGCCTCGGCGCGAGCCGCGGCCACGTGCGCAATACAGTGGTCGAGATCGCTCAGTGCATCCAGCGAATGCGCCATCCCCCGCAGCCCCTGATGGAGACGCTGAACGGGCGTCGGTGGCAGGTAATCGCCGAAGAGTTGCAG
>JADFLK010000018.1 GCA_022564455.1 Bacteroidota bacterium | reverse complement strand
TGCCCCGTGCCTACGTAGCTCACAAGTTCAGTGACGGACTCCACCTCGCCCTGGGCGTTGAGCTTGAGATCGAGGATCTTCTTGCCGTTCGCCACCGGCCCCGTTGCTAACCACGGTCCAGTGATGGCGACGAACAGGTGGGTCTCGCCCTCCGGCGATAGCAGGTGGTCGCGATCGAAGGCGATGGCGGTGGGCGAGATGACGTCCATACGGTCGAAGATGTGGAAGAGGCTCGGGTCAAGGCTCAAGTTCAGGCTTGGGTCCAGGCTATCCTGGTCGCCGTCCCAGCCGTAGCTTTCGCCCGGCACCACCTTGAGGATGCGGTCTCCCGTTACCACGCCGTTGTCGCTGGCGTAAAGCCAGGGCTCTTCCGGATGCCAGGCCGCGCCGAACGGGTTGCGCAACCCCTTGGCGAAGACCTCGCTGGCCGGGTTTGGGTTGTCGGCCGGGATCGAGCCGTCCAGGTTCAGGCGCAGGATCTTGCCGCGCAGGTCGTTGTCGTTCAGCGCCGTGCTCGGATCGAAGCCGTCGGAGACGTTCACGTAGAGCTTGCCGTCCGGGCCGATCGTCAGGGCGTGCACCTGATGATCGGAGTCGGCAGGGATGCCCTCGATCACCGTCTGCTGCCCCGCGGCCGTCATGCCGTCAGGCGAGCTCTCCAGGCGAAGCACCCGGTCTTTCGGCGCGCCGCTGTCCAACTCGTCCGCATAGATGAGGCTGACGAAGAGATCGCCGCTCTCGGGCTCCACGGTGATGCCGGAGACGCCGGTGGAGCCGGCGCCGGGAAACGGCTCGGCGCCGGGATCGAAGTTGAGCAGGCCGTCTGCGTAGGTCGAGACGGTGCCATTCTTCGTCAGAACGCGCACCTGTCCGTAGAGCTCCGTGACGTAGAGGAACGGCGCGTCCAGGTCGTTGCCGGGATCGGGCGCGGCTGCCAGGTTCACCGGAAGGCTGAGGTTGCCGGCGAAGCGCTCGACTTCGACACCCGGCGGTACGACCTGCCAGAGATCCGTTGCGGGCGGTGCCGGCTCTGCCTCCTCCACGATGATCCGGCCCCGCTGCGCAAACGGATGCACCTCGCAGTAGTAGAGATAGCTGCCCGGCTCCGTGAAGGTGAACTCGAACGATCCGCCGCCGCCCGCGACGACGCCCGAGTCCCAGAGCGGTGTTGCAGTGGGGGCGTCGCAGTCGGCGCCGCACGCGGTGGTGGTGTGAGGCAACACGGCGTCCCCGAAGTCCCAGAGGACGGTATCGCCGATGGCGATCACGGTATCGCAGACGCCGTCCGCGAACGTTTCGTCGCAATACCAGGCGTCGCCGACAGCGACGATGACGGTACTATTCGCCTCGACGGGAGGCGTAGACAGCGGATCGAAGCGCAGCCAGAGCATGGCCGTCGTCGCAGCGAGCGCGGCGGCTGCCAAGAGCAGCGCGGCAGGCACGAGTCGCATAGCAGTTGTTCCTCTCGATGTTTCTCCGAAGGTGGGCGCAGACTACAGCGCGAGCGGTACGTTTGTCAATGTACCGCTTCTGTTCGCCAACCGGCACGGTGGTATACTGCGGATACAGTTTGCCAGAGGAGTTGGCTCTTTGCACGGTCGTGACCTGATCTCTATCGCTGATTTCACCGCCGACGAGCTGGCCACCGTCCTTTCGACGGCGGCCCGGCTCAAACGCGACCCTGCCTGGTGCACGGACGCGCTGGCGGGACAAACGCTGGCGCTCCTCTTCGAGAAGCCGTCGCTGCGCACTCGGGTTAGCTTCGACGTGGCGATGCAGCGGCTCGGCGGCCATACGGTGTACCTCTCGCAGAGCGAAGTAGGCCTGGGCCAGCGGGAGCCGGTGGCCGACGTGGCCCACGTCCTTAGCCGCTACGTGCACGGCATCGCCGCCCGTACCTATGCCCAGGCGACGCTGCTTGAACTGGCCGAATACGCCTCCGTGCCGGTGATCAACGCCCTCTCCGACGACGAGCACCCCTGCCAGGCGCTGGCCGATCTGCTCACCGTCCAGGAGTGCAAGGGCGATGTACAGGGTGTGCGCATCGCCTTCATCGGCGATGGGAACAACGTGGCCGCCTCGCTTGGGCAGGCGAGCACGTTGGCGGGCGCCCACTTCACGATCGCCTCGCCGCCCGGCTATCTCTTGCCGGAGAAGGTGCTGATCCAGCTCGAGGAGTTCGCGAACGCCTCCGGCGGGAGCGTTCGCGCCATCCAGTCGCCCCAGGAGGCCGTGGAGGGCGCGGACGTGGTCTACACCGATGTCTGGACCAGCATGGGCCAGGAGGTGAGCTACGAGCAGCGGCGGCGCGCCTTCGCAGGGTATCAGGTGACGCCGGAGCTGATGGCGCTGGCCCGGCCGGACGCGATCTTCATGCACGACCTGCCCGCCCATCGAGGCGAGGAGACGGCGGCTGAGGTGATCGACGGGCCACAGTCGGTCGTCTTCGATCAGGCGGAGAACCGCCTCCACATTCAGAAAGCGATCCTGGCGGAGATACTGGGCTTTCCAACGGTGGGTACATGACCAAGCCTCTGGTAGCCATAGTGGGACGGCCCAACGTGGGTAAGTCCACGCTGATGAACCACATCCTCGGCCGGAAGCTGTCTATCGTTACAGAGCGGCCGAGTACGACGCGAAACCGCGTCCTGGGCATCCATTCGGATGAAATGAGCCAGATCGTGTTTCTGGACACGCCGGGGGTCGTCCGCCCCCGGTATCTCCTCCACGAGAAGATGATGCACGACGTGGACCGCTCCGTATCCGATGCGGACATCCTGCTTTTCATGGTGGATGCCACTGAACCCGCCCTCACGCACGATGCCAGGGGGGCGCTGGACCGGATTGGCCGCAGCACGAAACCGGCGCTTCTGGTCCTCAACAAGATGGACCTCATCCTTCCGGAGAAAGCGCTTCCACTGGTGGAACAGTACGCGGGAATCCGAGCCTTCGAGGAGGTGGTTCCAGTATCCGCGAAAACGGGCAAAGGCATGGATGTGCTCATGGAGCAGGTGAAGCAGCGCCTGCCCCTGGGCCCGCCCTACTACCCGAAGGACCAGCTTTCGGAGCACCCGGAGCGGTTTTTCATCGCCGAGATCGTCCGCGAGGCCATCTTCAATCGTTTCCGCGAAGAGGTCCCTTACTCCACACAGGTGATGGTGGTGACGTACGAGACCCGCGAGACCGGCAAGGATTTCATCGACTGCGAGATCGTGGTCGAGCGGGACACTCAGAAGGGCATTCTGATCGGCAAGCGTGGCAAGGCGCTGAAAGGTCTGGGGGCGGCAGCCCGGAAGGGGATTGAGGAGTTTCTCGGCAAGCCCGTTTACCTCCAACTCCACGTCAAGACCCGCTCCGGCTGGCGGAATAAGGAAGGAATGCTAAGGAGTTACGGGTTTGGAAGGTGAGGCGTGAGTACGTGAGTATGTGAGTACGTGATTAGCTGGGTACGTGAAGGTGAGGGGCGGGCGCGAGTTCAAAAAAAGCCTGGTCTGGAAACCCCTCCCTCTCTGAGGGAGGTGCCGAGCTTGCGAGGCGGAGGGTGAACCGCGCTGTGGCGAGTCCCAAGGTTTGCCCTCTGTCCAAAGCGCCCCGCCTGCTTGGAGCAAACCCCCACCCCGCTTCGCGGGGAGCCCCCTCAAAAAGGGGCGGTTTGCGGTTCCGCGTTCCGCCTCTCACGTAATCACGTAATCACTCCTCTACCGCCATCCCAAGCCCCTTCGTCACCACGTCTTCTAGCCGTTTGGGGATCATCGTCTTCACGGTAAACCGACCCCACGAACGGCGCACGGGGTAAGTTCGGCGAAGCTCGAGAAAGGCGGCTGCACGTTCGGAGGGGGCAGCGGCCAGCACGGTTTGTCGGAAATGCGGGTCGGCCTTGCGAAGGTTGTAGGCCTGGCGCACGAGAACGTTTAGCCAACGAACTTCGTTGAGGCCGTCCAGATCGTCCTGAACGGGCAAGGCGTACAGGGTGAGGTCTTTGCTTTGCATTGATTCGAGCGCAGCCTCCACATCCCACGCAGAAGGCACGCTTTCCGCCTGGCCCGCTAACCAGCCACGGAGGGCTTCTTCCAACATCCGCGTCCCCTTCAGCTTTCCATCGAACGAGTACCCAGCGATGTGAGGCGTAGCAATGCGAACCAGGCGCGCCAGATCGGTATCGACCTCGGGTTCGCCCTCCCACACGTCCAACACCGCCCCGGCAATACTGTGGGTTTGCAGTGCGGCTTTGAGGGCCCCGTTATCCACCACAGCTCCCCGCGCGGCATTGAAGAGTACTGCATCCGGCTTCATGGTTGCAAGAGTTGCCGAATCAATCAGATGATGGGTGGCGTGCACTCCCTGGGTAGTTCGTGTAAGGGGAGTGTGGAGTGTTACGAAGTCGGATCGTTGCAGAAGCGGCTCCAGTTCCACGTAAGGCGAAGGTGCCGGATGCCGTGCATCCAGCGGCGGGTCGCAGCGAAGTACGTCCATCCCCAGCACCTCAGCCCGCACTGCCACCTCTTCGCCGATCCACCCACATCCCACAACCCCGAGCGTGCATCCGCGCAGGCCTACGCCCATATCCGCAGCCGTCGAGATGAGCGCGGCCAGCGTGTACTCAACAACAGACGTAGCGTTCGACCCAGGCGCCGACGCGAACCCGATTTCAGCACGCTTCAGGTAATCCTCGTCAACGTGGTCGGTGCCGGCCGTAGCCGTTCCCACAAATCGAACCGGCGAACCCGCCAACAGTTGCTCGCCAACCTGTGTGACGCTACGAACCAGAAGTACGTCCACATCGGCTAGCTCGGCGGACATGATGGCGTACCCCGGAAGTTCGCGGACCTCACCAAACCCGCCGAAGGCCTCGGCGGCGAACGGGATGTTGGCATCGGCTAGAATGCGAAGTGGTTGAGCCATGCGGCCGGGAGGCTAAATAAGACACGGTGTTTCGGAAAGAAGGCGGCGGCGGTGATTCCCTCGCACCAAACAACCCCCGTACACGTGCCTCACAGGGTATTGATACGATCTCAACAGAGCCCATCCTGGCTTGTGTCAGTGGCCTTTGGTGCGAGATAGCTGCATTTATAGTAGCAACGGTAAAACAAGCGCGGCACGTTTCTGTGCCGGGTTGGGACCGCCAACATACTCTTCACAAGCCAAATGCCGTACCGGCAAGGTATTCGCTAACCCACACACCGCGCACCCAGTATCGCTCCTCTGCGCACACCCCACTAGCACGTCATACCCAATGCGCCCTCTGGGTAAAAATACCTTCATGGTCCCCGTCTTGGCAATTGCCGTGCTTGCGGTAACGATGCTCTCGGCGTTCCAGATGCTCAGCCCGGTTACGGCCGGCGTATCCACGGGCCGAATCGTGCCGATGGTTAGCGTGAGCCAAACACTCGGGACCGACGTTCCGGAGTTTTCCCGCGAGACGATCAACAACAACGTGCTCTGGCTGGCGCGTTGCATCTACTCGGAAACCAAGCGCGCAGAAGAGCAGGCACTCGTAGCCTGGGTAGTCCGCAACCGCGTGGAAACGCGCTACCGCGGCGAATCTTCGTTCCGCGGCGTGGTGCTCGATCCGTACCAGTTCAGCGCCTTCAATCGTGGCAGCCGGAAGCGCCGCTTCTACATCAGCCTCTCGCCTTACTCCGACGCACGCGGATGGCTGCGCACCATGAAAGTAGCGCACGATGTTTATTACTCGGACGAATCCGAGCGGCCGTTTGCCATCACCACGCGTCATTTCTACAGCGAGCGCTCCATGCGAGGCAGGGTGCCACGCTGGACCCGAGGCCAGCGGCCCGTTCGGTTGATGAACCAACGCATAGATGCGCGCCGGTTCCGCTTCTACTCCGGCATTTCCTGACGCCGGAACCATTACCTCGACCTCCGCGCCGTAACGCGGTTGTCGTCCCCCACGAAGGCGGGCCCCGTAAGGCTCGCCTTCGTTGTTTTTGTTTGGTGGCCTCTATCTTCCAAGCTGTTAACCTCGCACTAGCATCTTGGTAATGCCCACCGTTCGCCTTCTCCCCCTCCTCCTGGCACTTTTGGTGATTACGGGGTTGAAGTGCTCGCAGCCGGAACCGGGAGGTGGAACCGGCCCGGGAGTCTTCGCGCCGAGCGGGCCGCCGCAGTACCGTACCGAAGGCATCCGGATTGCGACGTTCAACGGCGAGTTCTTGTTTGACGGCGAGGGCGAAGAAGGCGGCGCGAACTTCCCGTGGAAGTCGAACCCCGAAGCCGCGCGGGCTCACCGCGATGCGGTAGCCGGCGTCATCCGCCAACTGGATGCCGACATTGTGGTCATCGCCGAAACCGAAACGAAGGGCGTGCTGGAAATGATGATTGCCGAGTCCCTGAGCGGGCTTGGCTACACGGCCTACCTCGTGGAGGGCAGGGACACATTCACACGACAGAATGTTGGGCTGCTGTCGCGCTTGCCCATCGAAGCCGTTGGGCGCACGAACGAACTCCTGCCTGTCGGGCTCACGGATCAACTCTACGGCGTGTCCAAAAATATCTGGGCGCACCTGACTATTGCCGGCGTGCCGACTACGCTGATCGGCGTTCATTTTCTTGCCCGCCCGGACGACATCGGGCGAAAACCCCGCCGCGAGGTGCAGGCAGAAGTCATCCGCCGCTTCGTGGAGCAGGAAGCGCAGGCGGGGCGCGCCGTCATCGCCATTGGCGATTTCAACGACTTCGACGATGCCACGCTCGACATCCGGGGCTCCCGACCTATTACGGATGTGCTCGAACGTATCAAACGTGCAGGTCCGGAGGCCGAGGATGACCTTGCCAATGTTTTGGGCGATGTCCCACAGCGAGAGCGTTTTACTTCTTTCTACGACCGCAACAACAACGACCGGATCGACCCCGGCGAGTTCAGCGCCATCGACCACATCCTGCTTTCGCCCGAGTTGTACAGGAGACTGCGCGAAGTTCACTTTGTCCACTCACACGACCCTCGGAGGGTGAGCGACCACTTCCCGGTCGTCGTGACGCTGGGGGGTGGTTAGCAGGAAGTGTCTTTCGGTGTAATCAGGACGTGAAAACGAGCGCCACTGCGTGGTATCGGACCACCATCAAGGGCTCTTATCTCGTAGCCGAGGGGCCCCAGTTCGTCCACAACAAACTGCTCAAAGTCGGAGACAGCATAGTGGACTTCGCACAATATCGTGGGCCGATGTAGGCCAAGCGTGGTTTTCATTCCGAGCAACACACGCTTTTCTGCTCCCTCAACATCAATCTTCAGGAAGTCTGGTGCCCTTACTTCTCCTTCTTCCAGAAGCGCGTCGATCGAGGTTACCTCTACCAGTATGCCCTTCCGGCCACGATCCTCGCCCAGTCTGAAGGTTGTCGGGGTCGTATCCATTTCGAACCATTCGAGACCCGGCTTGTCGGCGATCGCCTTGTTAATCACCGTACCATGATCAAATCCGTTGATCGCAAGATTGTGCCGCGTGGTCTCAGCCGATTTCGGATACGGCTCAAATGCGTAGACATGACCCTCTGAGCCGACGAGACGCGCCGACAACAGGGTGTAGAACCCCACGTTGGCGCCCAAGTCATAGACGACATCGCCTTTTTTCAAATGCTCCGCGAGCGCCTCCTGAAGTTCAGGCTCGGTCGTCCCGAGGCGATATCCTGCTACCGGTACCGTCGAGTGAAACTTCAACCCAACCCCGACACCGCGTTGAATGGCGCCTTCCCCTGATGCAATCCGAGCCGCCACACGCCGAATCGTTGGCCCCAGCACTGGTATCCGATATTGAAGTCGGCCTATAAACCGGAGCAAGTTCGACGGAATGAACTCGGCTATCCTCTCAAGCATGAAAACAACCGTATCTGGATACTTGGGTGGCGCACAGAGCGCGAAAATTAATGAACAGCTCCCAGTCGCAACCTCATCCAAAGAAGAGAGTTTGCAGGGAGCACCCTACTTGCGGCAAAATATCCTTCCCTTTATGAAAATAGGCATCACCTGCTACCCTACGTTCGGCGGCTCCGGCGTTGTGGCTACCGAGCTCGGTAAGGCGCTGGTCGCGCGTGGGCACGAGGTACACTTCATCGCGTACGACCTCCCCATGCGGCTCGACCACGTGGCCGAGCGGCTGTACTTCCACGAGGTCCGCGTTGACACGTACCCGCTTTTCGAGTACCCGCCTTACGCCATTGCGCTGACGAGCAAAATGGTGGATGTCGTCCGCCACGAAAATCTCGACCTGCTGCACGTCCACTACGCGATCCCTCACGCTACCAGCGCGGTGCTGGCCCGCGAGATTCTGGATGGCGAAGGCCGCCACGTACCCGTGATAACGACCCTCCACGGCACCGACATCACGCTGGTAGGCCAGGATGCGTCGTACCGGCCCGTGGTGGAGCACTCGATCAATGCCTCGGACGGCGTTACGTCTGTCAGCGATTGGCTACGCCGTGAAACGTACGAGCACTTCAACGTGGAGCGCGCCATCGAGGTCATCCCCAACTTCGTGGACATCGAGCGCTTTCAGCGGACGCCCAAGGACCACTTCAAACAAGCCATCTGCCCGGAAGGCGAGCAGCTGATCGTCCACGTCTCCAACTTCCGCGAGGTAAAGCGAACGCTCGACGTCATTCATATCTTTCACCAGCTTTTTTCGGAGGGCGTCTGGCCGGAGGGCCACCGCCTCTACGGGCGGCCTGGCGGCGTGAAGATGCTCATGGTGGGGGACGGCCCCGACCGTTGCGCCTGCGAGGAGCTGGCCCGCGAGCTGGATATCTACCATGAGGTGCGCTTCCTCGGCAAGCAGGAGCCCGTCGAGGAAATCCTCTCCATCGCCGACCTCTTCCTGATGCCCTCGGGCAGCGAGACGTTCGGCCTCGCGGCGCTGGAGGCGATGGCCTGCGGCGTGCCCGTGGTGTCGACGGATATCGGCGGTTTGCCCGAACTGAACATCCACGGCGAAACCGGCTTCCTTTGTCCGCTTGGGGATGTCGAGGCGATGACGGCCGCGTCGCGGCAGATTCTGACGAACGATGCTCTCCACCGAAAGATGGCGGATGCGGCGCTCCAACGCGCTTCGCAGACGTTCGGGATCGAGCACATCGTGCCGCTGTACGAGGCCTACTACCAGCACGTGATGGACGAACAGGCGGAGGCCATCGAGCGGGTGCGCGCATGAGCGGACGGCCTCCATCCGAAAATCCTGCTGCTACCCTCGCGGCTGCGGAAGCGGCTCGCGTGCGGCGGCCGGATGCCCGCAAGCTCAACCTCATCTCGAAGAAGAAGCCCGTCTACCCGGTCAGCGACTACTTCCTCGAGTACCTCGAGGGCTACAACCGCGTCGTCTCGAAAGGCGCCGACTTCGACAGCCTCGTGCGGCACGATAACGCGGTGGCCCTCTACGACGAACAGGGCAACGACACACTCTGGAACACGGTCTTCTTTGGGCCAACGGAGCAGGCGGAGATCCACGAGGCGATGCGGCTCACTTACGCGCTGCTGAAATCGGATGGCGACCTCTCCACGGTCGAGCACCTCTTCATCGACCGCGTGGATATGTGCCTTTACGGCAACACCCTGCCGTTCCGCGTGCGCATCGTCAACGCGCTGAACGAAAACTTCGACTACTTCTATATCAAGCGCGTGGATGCCAACCGCATCTACGGCCTTGAACTGGAGCACATCCTTTCGCCGAACCGCATCAACTACCTCATCCACGGCGACACGCTGATTGAGGAGCACATCGTGGGCATCCCGGCCGATAAGTTCATCCGTGAGAACATGCCCAAAAACCGCTTCAACGGGGTGCGACTGGCCAAGGAGTTCGTAAAGTTCAACGAACGGTGTTTCGTTCGGCTGCTCGGCGACATGCACTCGGGCAATTTCGTGATCGATATCACGCCCGACTTCGAGAAGATGCAGTATCGCATGAGGCCCATCGACTTCGACCAGCAGAGCCACCACGGCAAAAAGCAGGTGTACCTGCCGCAATTCTACCCGCAAAACAACCCCATGATTGCCCTCGGAATGGAGCACATGACACCACGCACGGTAGACCAGTACCAGCGCGAGGAACGGGCTCTAATCGCCGGGCGGCTGAGGGCCAGCAAGGGCCGCTACGGTAGGCTGATGCAGGTGATGCGGGAGGATTTGATCTCATCGCAGGCGAACGTATGGCGGCTCTCTGGCCAACTGGCTGAACATTACGACGACCCGGTATTTGCCGAGTGCCACACCATGGGCGATCTGGTATACACTTCTCTGGAACGCGTCCTCCACCACCACGAGCCCGCCAGCGCGTCGATGTTGCAGGGAGGGTCGTTTGGGAGGTCGTGAACTAATCCGGTTCCGTAAACTGTACCGTACTTCGCTCTTCCTAGAGCTTGGCAGTCTATGAGGGGATCAAGTTGTAGCAGATTTACAGAATGACACCGACTGATTTGGAATAGTACTTCAAGTAGTGGAAAAAGAAGTTGCGTGAACCAGATACAAGCCACATCAACAACCAAGAGATTCTGGTGAGCTTTGTAGCTCAGCACGGCAAGCTGATCCACAATGCGTCTGCCAGTAGAGACGACTGATTAAGCAACCACGTCACCACTGAATACTGCTAATCGAGAACGAGTGATAAGAAGAGGACATTAAACACTCACTCATCCTTCACGACCATCGCCCTCACCACCACATCCCCCTGCTGGATCACATCCACGACATCCTGCCCGTGGATGACCCGGCCGAAGGCCGTGTAGCGCCCGTCGAGGTGGGGCTGCATGCTGTGGGTGATGAAGTACTGGACGCCCTCGGTGTCTTTGCCTGAGCTGGCGATGCCTGCCGTTCCTGTCGTGTAGCGGATGCGCGTGAACTCGCTGCGGATGGCTACCTCCGGCCCGCCGAAGCCGTCCTCGCGGAAGTAGTCGCCACCCTGGATGACGAAGTTGGGCACAACGCGGTGGAAGGGCACACCGTCGTAATCCCCGCGGATGGTGGAGCGAATGAGCTTCTGGACGGTCTGCGGGGCCTGCTCGGCGTCCATCTCAACAACAATGGGGCCGTGCTCCGTGAACAGCGTCAGCAGGGGCCTCGGGCCGTACTCCGCTAGCTGGTCCCAGTCAATCAGTACGGTTGCCGGCACGGTTTCGCCGCGCGCCTCGACCTCAATACCTTCATCCAACCGGCCGTTCAGCGCCTCCTCCGCCGCTTCTCGCAAAACCGGGTGGTGGGACAGCAACACGACGTCCACGAGAAAAGTGATCTCCTGCCCATCGCGGATCTCGCCGACGGCCTTGATGATCTCCACCATCGGCTCGATATCGAGCGGGGCCGCCATTTCGGCGTACACGGAACGGAGATGCGTACCAGGGTCGAACGGGCGAAACAGCGAATCGCTGAGGATTGGGGCCGAGGCGTAGGCCGTTGCCAGGTCGCGCCGGGCGACGCCGTCGGCGAACGTGGTGTAGAACCGCTGGGCGTCCGCCGTCTCACGCGTGTCATTCCATCGGTCCTTGAGGGCTTCTAGGGCCGCGTAGGCAATGCGGGGGTCCTCGGCGTGGGCTTCCCGAAAGAGGAGGTCGAGAGTCCGGGGGTCTCCGCCGCCGCCAAGGGCCGAGAGGCCGAGGGCGCGAGCGAGCGGATTCTCTTGCGCAGCGATCCAGTCGAGCGCAGTTTGGATGCGGCTGCTGTCCGACAGGACTCGGCCATGATAGATGAAGATGGGTAGGAGGTGGCCCACTACGAGCCATTCACTGTTGCTAGAGGCTATTCGCCCAGTCAGCATCGTCACCCGAGAAGGAGGGATGTTTGCCGCGTTCTCAGCCAGTGCGATCGCTGCCGATTGCGCGACGTGAAGACTCGAATCGTCGAGGGCGGGCGACAGGGATTCGAAGAGGTTAGCACCCCGACTGTCTATAGCCTGCGCGGCGTTCGTGCGTACGCGCCAGTCCGGGTCGCTGGCAAGAGCATGTTGGAGACGAGGGAAATAGGGTGGGTCGAGGCGCCCGAGAGCCTTGATGAGATGTATTCGAGCCGGGTCGCTGGGCGCAAGCGACGTGAAGGCATTCTGGACCACTACGGCGTAGGCCCTCCAGGGCGCCGTATCCCGGACGCGACCGAAGAGGTAGGCCGCGTTCTCTCGGAGGGCCGGGTCGGGCGCTGTTAGTCGCCC
>JADFLK010000339.1 GCA_022564455.1 Bacteroidota bacterium | reverse complement strand
CCACCGCGCCCGTAAACGAGCCCTTCTTGTGCCCGAACAATTCGCTCTCCAGGAGATCGTCGGGCAACGCGCCACAGAAAATGGCAACGAACGCTTTATCACGCCGATGCCCGTTGTAGTGAATGGCTCGGGCAATCACTTCCTTGCCGGTACCACTCTCCCCGCCGAGCAGCACCGATGCGTCCGTGTCGAGCACGCGATTGACGGTTTCGAACACGTCGCGCATGCGGGCGCTCTGGCCAATAATTCCATCGAAACCATGGACGCGCTGGACTTCCGTCCTCAACCTTCTGTTCTCATTGCGTAGCGACTGCACGAACGTGGCGTTCTCCAAGGCCACCGCAGCCTGGTTAGCGAACGCCTGAAGAAACGGGAGGCTCTGGCGCGTGAACCGCCCTCGCTTCGAGACGGAGTCCAGGTAAATGACACCGATCTGCCGCGCCTTTAGCCTCAGCGGTACGGCTGCTATCGACTGAATGTGCTGGAGCACCACGCTTTGCGTGGATCCAAACCGTTCGTCGGCAGATGCCTCGTAGAGAAGTACCGGTTCGCCGGACGCCAGAACGGAGCGAACCACACTCCCGGAGCCTTCTGCGCCTTCATTCACCATACCGTCGAGCTCATCGGGTGTAAAGTTTTGCTGTGCCTTGACGGCAAACCCTATTTCTGCCTCGTCATCCTCCAGAAAGATGAACCCTCGCTCGGCGTCAAGGGTTTGCATCGCGGTCTCGAGTACGGTTTCGAGCAACCGTTGTGGGTCGCGGACCGAGTTGATCGTTGCCGCGATCTCGGATAGCGCGTTCAGCGCTGTTCGAAGGTCTCCGTCGGCCGGCGCCGTGGGTCGTTCAGTGATTTCTGCCATGTCCTAGCTCACGCTAATCTCGTGCCCGAAAAGTCACTGAGGTGACAGTGCCACGGTAAAGCTGCGGGGCCGTGAACGGCTCAAGTTGCCAAAAGCGTCCACGGCACTCACCGTCCATCCGTAAACACCTTCTTGCAACGCATCGGGAATCGCGAGCGTTGTGTCCATCGGAGTGATTTCCGAATAGCGAAGCAGCGGGATCTCCTGTCCGGGTACGGGAATAAACGAGATGTCGACGCGATGGGAGAAGCTGTACGGGAGCTCGATTATCCTCCAAACAAAAGTTGGATTCGGGCCTACGATTTCCCCTTCCCGTGGTCTGATGTCGTCATCTGGAAACGTGTCGATGATGCGCACGATTTGCACAGGGTTGGTCAATCCGTTCACACCCTGGGCGTCCGTTGCTTCAAGTTGTAGGGGTAGGCCGAGCAGATCTTGCGCGGAAACCGGCAGCTCGTTCTCGGAGAAGATGCGTCGATATACGCCCGGCTCACCGACCACTACTCTAAGGGTGTCTGAGTAGCCGAGAGATGGGATGACGAGGCGTACGTCCTCTATGTCGCCAAGGCCATCCGGGTCGTCGACGATTGCTTCGACGACCAACTGGAATAGAGGATCTTGCGGAAACCAACGATTGAGGTTTTCCGAGTGAATGGTTGTGGCCTGAATCGTGGGAATTCCATTCATCGGCAGAGTCAACGGCTGGGCTAGCTGCCCGATCTCGACACTCACCGTGTCGATTACCGACGCATAGCCGCTCAACTCCGTGGAAACCTGATAGGTACCGGTAGGAGTGTCAGTGATAGAAAATCGGCCAGAGCCGTCCGTGATCGCTACCTGCTCTACACCACCGGCCAGTGGCGTAAGTCGGACACGAACACCTCCGAGACCTTCGAACGGAGGGAAAAAGGACGTCACCGTTCCCGCTACGGCACCCACGTCGCTGAAGTTATCCGATAAAGGGTCGAGGGGATTGCCTCGCTCGGCGTCGCCCAAACAGCCCGTTAGAATACACAGCGCTATAAGAATCAGCTTACACAGATTGGAAAGTGAGCGATGTGTGACGATGGGCATGAGTTCGCCGGGGCAGGACAACAGTATCTACGCAAACGCCGCTCCGCTCCGAATGCTCCAACGGCACCTGAAGTCAGCACCACGTTTTCTGATGACAGAGCTTCTACATGCGGTTCAGCAGTGGCGGTTATTCTGTATCCGGAAGCCTTGCAAGCCGTCTGAAGCTAAGAAGCAACAGTCCTACTACATCTTTCTCTTTTCCAAGCGCACGACGCCGGCTTTTCCTGACGTTTTCTTCAGCCCTGCGATTATCGACCGCTCCATCGCAGCCGCTCAAAATCAACCTCGCTACCGGCTGGGGGATTCTCAAGCGCCTCCGGAAGATGAATAATACCGTCTGCCTTCGCCATCGACGAGTAGAGGTTGGAACCCTGCAAACCAGTTGGCCGGACGTAGATACGGCCATCTTCGCCTTCCTCGGCAACCCCACGGACAAAATGGTGGAGGCCGGCTGCTTTCCTGATCGGCTCGCTCAGAACAGCTTTTGAGATTTGGCCGATCGATTCTGCGCGGCCCAGCATCTTCGCCAGCGACGGGCGCACGTATTGTTCGAAGCACACGGACGACGAGACCGGGTTGCCGGGAAGCCCAAAAACAGGTTTCCCGTCCAGCAGCCCAAAGGCCAACGGCTTGCCTGGCCGCTGTCGGACTTTCCAGAAGATGGCCGTCCAGCCGGCCTCATCGAGGACGTTGCGGACAACGTCCCGCTCACCCATCGAAACGCCGCCGGCGAAGACGACAACGTCGGCGTCTTTTGCCTTCTCCAGTGCTTCGCGTGTCGATTCCGGCGTATCGCGTGCGTGAAACGGTCCTAAAGGCTTTCCTCCGGCAGCAACTACCTGAGCCGTGAGCGCCGGGCCGTTGGAATCACGGATCTGGCCGGGGCCGGGCACAGAGTCGACAGGAACCAGCTCGTCGCCGGTTGTGATGATGGCCACGCCGGGTGCGATCCGAACCAATACTTCGCCCATTCCGAGCGAAGCCAGCATCCCCACAACCGGAGGGGTGATAACCTGCCCGGCCTCAAACACCTGGTAACCCGCCCTCACATCCTGCCCTGCCGGACGGACGAACTGGCCCGCCTTGGGGGCCTTCTCAATCCGAACGTGGTCTACACCTTCGGGCCGCGTCCATTCCACAGGAACGACGGCATTGGCGACCTCAGGAAACAACGCACCTGTCATAATTCGTGCGCAAGCTCCGGCTTCCACTCTGCACTGCGGTACGACACCGGCGGGGATGTCTTCCATCACTCGGAGCAAGGTGGGCAACG
>JADFLK010000338.1 GCA_022564455.1 Bacteroidota bacterium | reverse complement strand
CAGCCGTTGTGTGGTATGGGAGTGGGGTCGCGAATGGTAAGGGCTTCGAGGCCGGCGTTGGCAAGGGCGCGAACGGCGCCTTCACGGCCGGAGCCGGGGCCTTTCACGTAAACATCCACGCGACGAAGGCCAAGGTCGTAGGCCTCCTTGGCAGCCTCTGCCGCAGCAACCTGTGCTGCGTACGGCGTGTTCTTACGCGATCCCCTGAAGCCCATCTTGCCGGAGGAGCTCCACGAAATCGTGTTGCCGTACGTATCCGTAATGGTGATCATCACGTTGTTGAAGGTCGCCTTGACGTAGGCGGCCCCGTTCGATTCAACCTGAATCTTCTTTCGGCGGCCTTTCTGCTGCTTTGCCATGGATGAAGTGAGCGTGAGGGGTGGAGGTGTTTGAGTCTCGGTAGGCGCTTCAGGGGTGGCCCCGTTGGCGGGATGTCCTGCGTGCGCACGCTATGATATACCTGTGTGATATTCGGAAGGGGCGCTACTTGCGCGGTGCCTTCTTCCTCCCGGCAACGGTCTTCTTGCGGCCCTTGCGCGTACGGGCGTTGGTCTTCGTGCGCTGGCCGCGAACGGGCAGGCCCCGCCGATGACGCAGCCCACGGTAGCAACCGATGTCCATCAGACGCTTAATGTTGAGCTGGATTTCCGTCCGTAACTGGCCCTCTACGTTGTAATTGTCTTCGATGAGGAGGCGAACCTTTTTGGTATCGTCCTCAGACCAATCGTCGGGATGCGAGTTGGGATCAAGGCCGACGCGCTCAAGGATCTCGTTGGCGCGGCTGCGCCCGATCCCGTAGATGCTCGTCAGCGCAACTTCTGCACGCTTCCCGCCGGGGATGTCGACTCCTGAAATACGAGGCATATTCGATTTCGAATTTGGGATTTCAGATTTCGGATCTAGATCGGAGCAACCTCCAAAATCATAAATCCGAAATCCGAAACCGGATTACCCTTGGCGTTGCTTGTGCCTTGGGTTCTTTTTGTTGATGACGTAGACGCGGCCCTTTCGGCGGACGATCTTGTCGTCCGAGGAACGCTTCTTGACACTGGCACGGACCTTCATGGGTAGAGTCGGCTTCGTGTTGTGGATTGTGAGTGATGTTCGGTGATAATCGGAAGATGAGTCGAAAACCCCGCCGGCCTATCGGACGGCAAGAGGGTCAGCCCAAAACGGCCTCCTTGAAGCTGGCAATGCGGTTGGCCACTCCATCGGGGGGAGCGGCACTGCGGTCGGTTCCGGATGTATCCGGTACGGTTTCTCCGCACGTAGTGGCGAGTGCCGTTTCGATGGATTCGTACGAGGAAAGCACTTCCGCCTGTCCGCGGCGGACCACCACCGTGTGCTCGTAGTGAGCACTGGGCAGGCCATCGGCCGTGCTGACGGTCCAGCCGTCTGCATCCACCGTCACCTGCGCGTTTCCCCGGTTAATCATCGGCTCAATGCAGATGGACATGCCTTCTTTGAGGCGCTTGCCGTGTCCGCGCCGGCCCACGTTGGGTACCTGGGGCTCCTCGTGAAGGCTCCGCCCGATGCCGTGCCCCACGAGATCGAGGACCACACCGTATCCGCGTGCCTCGCAGTACTGTTGTACCGCATGCCCAATATCGCCCACCCTTGAGCCGACGACGGCGCGGCTGATGCCCTCATAAAGCGCTTGCTTTGTAGCGCGTAGCAGGGCTTCGTTCTCCGCCGAGAGTTCGCCGACCGGAAACGTGTAGGCAAAATCTCCGAAGTAGCCGTTCAACTCCACGCCGCAATCCACGCTTACCACGTCGCCTTCCTTCAGGGGGCGGTTGCTCGGAATGCCATGCACCACAACTTCGTTGACGGAGATGCAGAGGGAGGCCGGAAAAACTTCGTTGCCCACGCGGTAGCCCTTGAACGCCGGGCGAGCGCCTGCGTCGCGGATGATCTCTTCCCCCACCCGATCCAGATCAATCGTGCGCACGCCGGGAGCGATGCGCCGTGCCATCTCGGCCAGCACCTCGCCAACGAGCCCCGCTGAACGGCGGAGCATCGTAACGTCGTGGTCTGTTTTGATGTGGATCATCGGAGGATCAGCCGGTAGGAATTTCCGGCGATTATCGGCGTCGGCTACGGATGCGGCCCGTCTTCATAAAGCCGTCATAGTGGCGCATCAGCAGATGGCTTTCAATCTGTTGAAGCGTGTCGAGCGTCACACCTACGAGGATGAGGAGGCTCGTTCCGCCGAAGAACTGCGCGAAGCCGGGCATGATACCAACTTTGGCCGCAATTGCAGGCAGGATGGCCACAAACCCTATAAACAGCGCCCCCGGTAGCGTAATCCGCGTCAGGATGTTGTCAATGAACTCGCTGGTTTGCTTGCCCGGCCGAATGCCCGGGATGAAGCCGCCTTGCCGTTTCATCGTGTCCGCCATCTCCTGCGGGTTCACCGCGATGGCCGTGTAGAAGTACGTAAAGAAGACGCAGACGACGAAGAAGATTACCGAGTACCAGACCCCGAATATGTCGCCCGTTGCCGTGCCTATTGCTTGCCAGAAGCCGCTGTCCGGGAAGAACGCAGCAATCGTGCTCGGGATGAACATGATCGACTGCGCGAAGATGATGGGCATGACACCCGCTGCATTAACCCGCAACGGGAGGTACTGGGTAGAACCGCCGTACACCTTCCGCCCGACAACGCGCTTGGCGTACTGGACCGGTATCCTCCGCGTGCCCTGCGTAAAGAGCACCACAAAGGCTGTCACGATGAAGAGGGAGCCAATCTCGATGAGGAAGATGAAGATGTTCGAGCTATCGCGGGCGAACTCATTGAAGAGCGACACCGGCAGGAACGCCACGATGCCGATCATGATGAGAATCGAAATGCCGTTGCCGATACCCTTCTCGGTAATGCGTTCGCCGAGCCACATCACGAATACGACACCGGCTGTAAGCACAATCACGGTCGAGATCATGAACATCGTGGGGCCTACTACGATGGCCTCCAGGCTCGTCGCGCGCAGGTTGATGGCGTAGCCGATGGCCTGGAGCGACGTGATGCCAAGCGTTCCGTAGCGCGTAAGCTGTGTAATCTTCCGCCTGCCTTCCTCGCCCTCACGCTGGAGCTTCTGGAAGTACGGCATCACCGCGCCGAGCAACTGAATGATGATGCTCGCGGTGATGTACGGCATGATGCCAAGCGCAAAGACGCCCGCCCGGAAGAACGCGCCGCCCACAAACAG
>JADFLK010000337.1 GCA_022564455.1 Bacteroidota bacterium | reverse complement strand
GCACGGCCTCTATCGCTCGCTGATCAACAACCTCGTTACGGGGGTCAGCGAGGGCTTCAAGAAGGAACTCATCGTGATTGGCGTCGGCTACCGTGCTGAGGTTAAGAATGGCGTGCTGGAGTTGGCCCTCGGCTACTCGCACCCGATTTACTTTTTACCGCCGGATGGTATCTCGATCACGACCGTCTCGGAGCGTGGAAAGAACCCGCAGGTGACCATCGAGGGCATCGACAAGCAGCTCGTTGGGCAGGTGGCGGCCAAGATCCGGGGCCTGCGCCCGCCGGAACCCTACAAGGGCAAGGGCATCCGCTACTCCGATGAGTACGTCCGCCGTAAGGCCGGCAAGACCGCAGCCCGTTAACCCTTTTACTCCCCAAAGCGTGGCTGGACGGCCGGAAATCGTTTGGCCCACAACGCATCGACATCATGGGTAAGACCGCAAAGAAAGTTGTTCAACGCGCCCGCATCCGCCGCCGCATTCGCGGCAAGGTGAGCGGCACAGCCGAAAGCCCGCGTCTGAGCGTCTTCCGTTCCAACAAGTTCATCTACGCACAACTCATCGACGACGCATCCGGCAATACGCTTGCACAAGCCAGCAGCCGCGAGAGCGACATAGGCGGGGCTACCCGGATCGAGCGCAGCAAGGCCGTCGGCCAGCAACTCGCAGAGCGAGCGAAGTCGGCGGGCATCGTAAACGCTGTCTTCGACCGGGGCGGGTACCGTTACCACGGCAACGTTCGCGCGCTCGCAGAGGGCGCTCGCGAAGGTGGTCTCAAGTTTTGAGTTTGGGAGTGTGGGGTTCGTGCGTGTGTGAGGCTGACTCCTCCGCGCATCCACGCCCCGACTCCCTCTCTCCCATACACCCACACGCAAGAAAACATGGCGAAGCAAAACCGCAATCGTGACCGACGCGCCAAGGCGTCGGAGCAGTCCAACCTCATCGAGCGTCTCGTCTCGGTCAACCGCGTGGCGAAAGTCGTGAAGGGCGGGCGCCGGTTCTCGTTCAATGCCGTGGTAGTTGTCGGCGATGGGAAGGGAACGGTGGGGCATGGCCTCGGCAAAGCCAACGAAGTGGCCAACGCCATTGCGAAGGGCACCGAAGACGCCAAGAAGAACATGGTGCGCGTTCCGGTTACGGTGCACGGCACCATTCCGCACGCCGTGATCGGCAAGCAGGACTCCGGCCGCGTGCTTCTTAAGCCCGCCTCGCCTGGCACCGGCGTAATCGCCGGCGGCGGCGTTCGTGCTGTGCTTGAGTGCGCAGGAATCTCGAACGTGCTCTCGAAGAGCCAGGGTTCCAGCAACCCCCACAACGTTGTCGGTGCTACGATGGACGCTCTCCAGAGCCTCCAGGAACCAGCCGAAGTGGCCAAGCGCCGCGGCATCTCCGTCAAGCGCGTATTTGAGGGGTAGTGCTTCAGGCTTTGTACGCCGACAGCCTCCTACGGCAGCGTCGACATCTAAAGCACGAAGAACGAAGAACCAACCGCCATGTCCAAAATCAAGATCACACAGACCCGCAGCACCATCCGCAAAACGGCGAACCAGAAGCGCACGATTGAGGCGCTTGGACTAGGGAAGCTGCATCGTACGGTGGAGCATGAAGACACCCCGCAGATCCGTGGGATGATCCGCAAAGTGCTCCATCTCGTGGAAGTACAGGAGGGATAAGCCTTCACAAAAAAGGCACCCCCCACCTGGCGGATTTCTGTGCCAAAGAATCTATCTTCTCCTTTCTGTAATCCCGCGAGTCCGCGTCGGCAAACGTCGATGTTGGGCGTCTTTAGCCACTATTTCTGATGGATCTCAGTAACCTCAAGCCTGCGAAGGGTTCGACGAAGAACCGCAAGCGCATTGGTCGTGGACAGGGCTCCGGCTACGGCGGCACTTCCACCAAAGGCCACAAGGGCCAGAAGAGCCGCTCCGGTGTCTCGATCCCGGTTTGGTTTGAAGGCGGCCAGATGCCGCTCCAGCGCCGCGTGCCGAAGTATGGTTTTAAGAACCGCTTCCGCGTGGCCTACGACGCCATCAACCTCTCGCGCCTGAGCGAACTGGTTGAAGCAGGCCGGTTGGAGAAAGGCGCAGCCGTAACCCCGGATTCTCTTAAGAATCTCGGGCTCGGCGGCAAGAACGGCCGCATCAAGATTCTCGGCGACGGCGACCTGTCCGTGAAACTCGACGTGACCGCTCATGCGTTCTCGAAGTCGGCCCGAGAGAAGATTGAAGCCGCCGGCGGCACAGCCACCGTTGTTGAATAAGCAATTGTTTACGCCCTCAGAGGCGTCCTAGAAGTACGCAGCCCATTATGGCCTCAGTAGCCGAAAGCGTCCGCAACATTTTTAAGATCCACGAGCTTCGGCAGCGGATCATTTACACGTTGCTGCTCCTGCTCGTGTATCGCCTCGGATCGTACGTGACGCTTCCGGGCATCGACGCGCGCATCCTCGAAGACCTCGCCAACGACCAGGGTGGGTTGTTCGGGCTGTTCAACCTGTTTGTGGGCGGCGCGTTCTTCCGGGCGGGTGTCTTTGCGCTCGGTATCATGCCGTACATTACCGCGAGCATCATCATACAATTGCTTGGCGCGGTGATGCCGTACTTCCAGAAGCTCCAGCGCGAGGGTGAAGAAGGCCGGCGGAAGATTACACAGCTTACGCGCTACGGAACACTGGGCATCACGTCGCTCCAGGCCGTCGGCTACGCCATCAATCTGCGTTCGACGAGCCTGGAGGCCATCGTGGTCGGTCCCACGATGTTCATGATCTCAACCGTGATTGTGCTTACGGCTGGTGTCGTATTCGTGATGTGGCTGGGTGAGCGCATAACTGAGAAGGGCATTGGCAACGGTATTTCGATTCTCATCATGATCGGCATCGTGGCGTTCCTGCCGGTGTCGCTCTTCAACGAGGCCGTCCGCGATAGCTCGAACATCTTCATTTTCCTCATTGAAATCGGTACCCTCTTCCTCGTCACGGCCTTTGTTGTGCTGTTTACGCAGGGCACGCGGAGAATACCGGTTCAGTACGCCAAGCGCGTTGTCGGGCGGAAGGTGTACGGCGGTTCCACCCAGTACCTCCCGTTGCGCGTCAACGCGGCGGGCGTCATGCCCATCATCTTCGCGCAGTCGATCATGTTCATCCCGAGCACGGTCGCCGCATTCTTCCCGGACAGCGGCTTCTGGCAGACGATTGGCACGGCAACGGGCGACATATT
>JADFLK010000017.1 GCA_022564455.1 Bacteroidota bacterium | reverse complement strand
CCGCGGCGGCGGCCTGCACTACGTCCTCGAACCCACCTTCGGATATCTGCTGGGGTTCATCGCCGGCGCCTGTATCTGCGGCCTCGTGGCGGGGCCGGCGCCGGGGTTCCGGCGTGCGCTGCTGGCCGCCTGGGCGGGAATGCTGGCCATCTACACCGCCGGTGTCGTCGTCCTCTACCTGAACCTGCGCTTCGTCGCCGGGTCGGACCCGGGCATCACGCACATTCTGCAGCTGGGGCTGTCCCCCCTGCCGAAGGACCTGCTCGCGGGGTTGCTCGCCGCCTGGGTGGCCGTGCGCCTGCGCCGACGACTCGCTCTCGTGCAACCGTGAAGAGCGACGGCTCAGAACAGATTGCTCAGCTTGACGGTCGTGTATACCTGTTCTTCGGAGATGCCGAAGTCGGAGCGCAGGACGAAGTCGGCGTTCCAGTAGATTCGCAAACCCCAGCCGGCGGTGATGTGGAAGTCCAGCACCCGCAGTTCGTTGAACCCGGGCTGCACCTGACCGGTGTCGACGAACAGCACTCCGTGCAGCTCCAGGTGCTGCTTGAAGGCCACCGTACTGCCCAGCTGGTAGCGGGCCTCCGTGTTCGTCAACACGCGGACGTTGTCCGTGAATCGCTGACGGTCGAAGCCGCGCAGCGTGTCTGATCCTCCCAGTCCCTTCAACCGCCGACTGCCGCCGATCTCGCCGTAGGCGTAGAGCGGCACCGACCCGCGAAGGGCCTCGACGATGGTCCGGTGGGTGATGTTGAGGCGCTCACTGCGCGGCCAGTAGCGCGCATCGGTGAACGTGTAACGCTGAAAGTCGATCTCCTCGAAAAACAGGCTCAGCAGCGAGTTGCGCGACGTCTCGTAGCTCCACTCGTGGAACACACCGCGCCTGGGGATGGTCGGGTCGTCGCGCGTGTCCCACACCAGCGTCACGCCGATATAGCCGGTGATCCCGTCGATGACGCCGTCGGGCGTGCCTTCCTCCTGATAGAATGAGAAGTCGCCGGACCGGTCCACGTCGGTACTCTCCAGGCCGAGGTCGAAGGACATGGTCACCGGACCGTAGACGTGCCGCAGGAGGCTGACGAACAGCCGGGGATTCGTCAAGATGTAATGGTAGTAATCCTCGTCGATGAAGTCGTCGTGGTCGGGGTCGGTCAGGTTCCTGTCGAAATCGCTGTCGTTCGACAGGCCGTAGTAGCGGGCGCGGATGTCACGTCTGTTGCTGACCATCAGGCTCAGACCGAAGCCGGTGCCGGAGAGATGGGGCACCTTCAGACGTACGTAGGTTTTGCGTTTGCCTTCGGTGGAGCGCACCGAGTGCACGGTCAGCTTGTAGCGGTACGGTCGGCGGCTGTAGTCGGAGACCTGTATCCGGGTCCCGTAGTTCCATCCCGTTCCGGGGCTGTAATAGATGACCGGCAGCCCGGTGATGCCATAAGGCGTTCCGTAGATGGTGATCTGCCGGCGTTTGGCCATCCACAACACCGCATCCCCCGTTCCCCCCGTAGCCGATAGCGGGGCGGCGACTGCCGCTGCGCCACTCAGGATCGTGCGGCCCAGAGCGCGGACCCGCCGGCCCGATTGTGTCGAGTCTTCGGGTGCCGGTTCCGCAGCCGGCTCCTGCTGACACCAGACTGGAGAGGCCACCAGAACGGAAGTCGCCAGCAGCGGAGCAAGTAGGCGGGCACCTAGGCTGGCCATGTGATCAAGCCCGTTCGAAACGGGCCCGGTCGGCCGCCGAGGGCGTCGTGTCGAGTCGCAGGGAAAGGGGGGTGATCGACACCGCGCCGCTGTCCAGCACGTCCACGTCTCCATCGACGGGCAGCCGATCCTGCACGATGTCACGTTCGGGGTTGAGCGCGGCACCGTTGCCGGATACGTAGGCCCGAACGGGGCCGGGAAAACGACCACGCTCCGTTTGCTTACCGGTGCGCTGAAGCCGGACAGTGGGCAGGTATGGGTGGGGGATGTGAACATCGCCGACGACCCGCTGGAGGCCAAGCGGCGGTTCGGCTACGTGCCCGAACACGGACACCTCTACGAAAGTTTTACGCCCGTCGAGTATCTCGCATTCATCGGGCGCATGCACGGGCTCGATGAGCATCTCATCAGCCGCCGCACCGATGCCCTGCTCGCGTATTGGGGTCTTGCCGACGATGCACAGCAGGCCATGCTCTCGTACTCGAAGGGCATGAAGCAGAAGGTGCTGATCGCAGCCGCACTCCTTCACGACCCACCTGTTCTTCTCCTCGACGAGCCCTTGAACGGCCTCGACGCCCACGCCGTGCTTCAGGTGAGGGCGCTGCTTCGCGCGCAGGCGGAAGTGGGCAAAACGGTCTTCTACTCTTCGCACCTGCTGGATGCGGTCGAGAAAGTGGCGGATCAGGTAATCGTCATCCGGGATGGGCGCATCCTCCGCGACGGATCGCCGGCTGAAATCATGGCCGACGTGGGCGAGGGCTCCCTCGAGAGCGCCTTCAGCCGCCTCACCGCCGCCGACGATGCCGCCGCTCAGACGGAGCAGTTGATGGCCGAGGCGTTTGGGTGAGCTTCGGAGTATGGGCGAAAGGGGGTGGACATCCTTTTCCTTTCCAACGTTGTGCGAGAGGATTGATCTGCCGGTTAGATTCGTGCGGTTCCTTCGCCCCCCCATACGACCATACTCCCTTACCCTCACACCCCGTGAAAACCCTCGGCATCACCGGCGGTATCGGCAGCGGTAAATCGACCGTTGCGGCTTTGCTTGGCAAAAAGCCGGGTGTGCGCGTTGTCTCGGCGGACGACGAGGCCAGGCGGCTCATGGTGGAGGACGAGGGACTTCGCAGACAACTCATCGAACGGTTCGGGGCAGACACGTTTCTGGAAGACGGCTCGCTGAACCGTGCCGGATTAGCCGCTAGTGTTTTCGACGACCCGAAGGAAGTGGAGGCACTCAACGCTATCGTGCATCCCGCCGTCCGGGAGGCGCTTGGGAAATCGATTTTGCAAGCAAAGGAAGACGGTATAGACCTGTTTGCCTACGAGGCGGCATTGATCTACGAGATCGGCGCGCAAGATCTGGTGGAGGCCGTCCTGCTCGTGGATGCGCCTCTTGAACTGCGAATCAGCCGCGTGATGCAGCGCGACGGTTCTACGCGCTCGGAGGTGGTGGCCCGGATGTCCAACCAGCTCTCGTCCGATGCCTTACGTGCCCGTGCGGACTTCGTAATCGACAACGACGGCGACCTGGCCGCTCTACAAGATTCCGTAGACTCCTTGTACCGTTCGATTCTCGACAAGTAGGCCTGCTTGTCGTTGTGCTCCGGCCTGAAGGTGGTCCTCAACTACGGCCCGTTAACACTCAATTGCAGTGAGCCATTTCGGGCCATTCTGGTCCGTTTCGGCGTTACGCTCCCCGCAGAGCCGGGTTCGGTATTATTGCCCCGACCTCCTTGCGCGCCTTGAAACGGCCTCCCTGCAGTACTGCCGGGTCCTCGAACCGACCTCACGCGCTAACTGATAGCAGGCCTTAATCCGCACGAAGTGTGGAGCGCGACCGTAATGGACTAGGAGCCTGTCTGGCTAAGGGGATTGTAGCGAGGCGAGTGAGGAATCGAGTCCATTTAATCGATCTCTTGAGGCGCATAGTGGGGCTACGTAACGAAAAGGATCGGAGAAATGGGCCGATTTATCGCTGCCGCAGTAGATCCGTCCTTAGTCAGACAGGCTCCTAGCGGCTACTCGGAAACCACTCGCAATCGAATGTCGGAAGGCAACACACCGTCAACAAGAACCTCTATCCGGTTGCTCCACTGGTGATTCACACCGACAATCTTGAGCGCCGCATTGTCGTGTTCTATGCTGTACTGACCATCCAGTGTCAGGAAAACGCCGGAACGTGCGGTCGGATATCCTAAAGCTGCGAAATGCGCATCAGCGATCGTCTCGCCCAAGGCTGCTCCACGAAACGCAGCGGGTTTGAGTGACCACGCCTGAGCGTCGGAGGCCATTCTCACTCCCATTACGATGAGTGCATCCAGGTTCTCCTGCTTGAGTCGAAGCAGGCGATTCTGAGACTCTCGTTGAGCGTTCCGCACCGCATCGGCTCCTGCTTCACTGGAGCCGATGTTCGGGTATGTCCCTTCGCCAGAGTGAACCACAAGGGTAATGCACCCTGAAATCGAAGCGATACATAGTAGAAGTACGATCCGAAACATATTCTGAGCCTGTGTTACCTAGGTATCGGAAGTTACAGCCTTGCGGATAAATCATTTCAAGTTCTGGAAGCCATCTATTACTATACCGGAGGTACCAGCCAATTAGCATGGCATTCCGTGTCTCTCTCGATAAAAGATGCTTCAGCTCTACGGCCTTGTAATAGTGCTCCCCACAAAACCACTCCAGGGCTTTCGCGTGGCCGGCATTTCCATCGGGGAGAGATTCATGGACGACAAACTGCACCAGTCCCCGTCGTCGCCTACCGCACGCGCCGCAACCGCCGATCCACGTCTCTTGGGCCGATGATGGTCATCTCCAACTGATTGCTGAACGTAGCGGAAGTCCCTGTCATTACGATTAAATCCGGGCCTTTGACGTCCACCACGAAGGTTCCGGCGGGCGTAACGTGTTCTCCAGAACCGTTCACTGCGTAGCCAGAATGGCGCAATAGCTCGGCTCCAACACTGCGCCCGCGCCTGAGGATTTCTCCTTGCCGCATCTGCCGCTGGATGTCTGCGCCGATCTGATTGGCCGCCCGCTCAAGTGCTGCATAATTGAGTTGTTTGTCCACTTCGGGCTGGGCTGGTTCCTGAGCCTCTGCGTCTCCCGCTTGCGCGGTTGGCACGCCTTCCAGATCGGGAGAGGATGCCGACAGGTCTGCCTCGCTCGGCTCCACATTGGTATCTGGAGAGGCAGATAGTGTAGGCTCCGTCGTCCTCTCCGGAGAAGGGCTTGACGGTGCGGGATTCGCTCCGGCAAACGGTTCGGTCGGATACAGATCTGATGGATCGCGCCGGTGGTCATCGAACTGACGCACTTCTGGCGTCCTCGCAGCCTGTTCGTCTTCCAATTGCTGGCGAACGTCGGGGGCATTCCGCCAAAAAATGACGGCGTAGGCGCCTGCTACGGCCATTACAGCAGCAAGCACGAAGAAAAGCGGGCGCATGGTTCTACACGTAGATCCACAATCTGTATCGCCAGATACGGCCTTGCCTTAAGAGGCTGTTGAATTATCCGCTCTGTCGCCGAGACAGCCTGCCCCGACTTGTCGGGGAGCCAATCTTGGTCGAGATCAAGGCACGAGATCGCAGTCGAATCGGTGATTCGGCCCCGCAGTACTGCGGGGGAACGCCGGGAGTGGCCGTCGTATGCAAGATGAGATAGTTCAACAGCCTCCCAAGGCCCTACGTCCCAAAAACTTTCCTCAATACCGTCTTATCGTGTGCGGACGCATCGTCCAGCACGAGCTCGTGGCCCATCCGGTCGCGCTTGGTACGGAGGTAGCTCTCGTTGTGGGCACCCGGCGCAATTTCGATGGGGATCTGTTCCACGATTTCCAATCCGTACCCTGCAAGCCCGATACGCTTGGTCGGGTTGTTGGTCATCAGGCGGAGCTTGCGTACACCAAGGTCGCGAAGGATCTGACAGCCGATGCCATAGTCGCGGTGGTCCATTTTGAAGCCGAGCGCCTCGTTGGCCTCCACGGTGTCCATGCCCTCCTCCTGCAGTTTGTAGGCCTTGAGCTTGTTGATGAGGCCAATCCCACGTCCCTCCTGTTTCATGTAGAGGATAACGCCCTTGCCCTCACGCTCCACCTGTTGCATGGCGCGTACGAGTTGGTCGCCGCAGTCGCAGCGGGCCGAGCCAAAGATGTCGCCGGTAACGCACTGGCTGTGGACGCGGGTGAGGATCGGTTCTTCTTCCGATAGTTCGCCCTTCACGAGCGCGAGGTGATTGTCCCCCGTCAAGATTTCCTCGTAGGCGACTAGCTTGAACTCACCGTACTTCGTTGGCAGATTGACCTCAATAAGGCGCTGAACCAGCTTCTCAGTGTGCATCCGGTACGCGACGAGATCCTTGATGGTGATGAGCTTGAGGCCAAACTCGTCGGCGAGCCGGCGGAGGTCGGGCACGCGCGCCATCGAGCCGTCGTCGTTCATAATCTCGATGAGGACGCCGACGGGCTGCTTGCCCGCCAGCCGGGCCAGATCGACTGCTGCCTCGGTGTGGCCGGTGCGCCGAAGAACACCGCCGGTCTGCGCGCGCAGCGGGAAAATGTGCCCTGGCCGCGCAAAGTCGGTGGCGCGGGCATTCGTATCGGCGAGGGAGCAGATGGTCCTGGCCCGATCGGCTGCGGATATACCCGTCGTCGTGCCCGTCCGGAAGTCCACCGACACCGTGAACGGTGTATCGAACAGCGAGGTGTTTACCCGCTCCATCATGGGAAAATCGAGCTCAACAGTGCGCTCGCTGGTCATCGGAACGCACATCAGCCCACGTCCATGCTTGGTCATAAAATTGACCAGCTCCGGCGTCATGCACTCAGCCGCGCCGATGAAGTCGCCTTCGTTTTCGCGGTCCTCGTCATCTACCACAATCACGAGCCGGCCATCGCGGACATCGGCAAGGGCGTCGTCAATGGAATCAAAAAAGTTGTTCCCGAGCGTGCTATTCGCCATGACAAGCTCCGTTTAAGAAATAGCGTGCGGAGTGCAACGGCGCAACATCCCACCGGTTCGGGAGGGCGCGTGAAGACGAACCAGGCTACTTACCATCCGAGGTGCGCGAGGGCACAGACGAAATTGCGCTCTTCTCGAAGCGCAGTTTTACGTTGTCGTCCACCTGTGCCAGGACACTTGTTTCTTCCACTTTGGTTACGGTCGCGTGAACACCACCGGCGGTGATGATCTTGTCACCTTTCTGGACCGCCGCAATCATTTGCTTGCGGTCGGCCTCACGTTTCCTCTGCGGGCGGATGATGAAAAAGTAGAAGACCACGAAGATCAACCCCATCATGATGAAGAAGGAGGGGTCGAAGCCGGGCGCGGACTGCGCGAGGATGAGTGTCGAGGCGATCATGTGCTAGTCAATGGTTGAAGAGGGTTCCAAAATAGCGGCGCGGCCTGTTTTGATTCGTCAGGACGCGGCGAAGAGTGTTCTTTCGAGTATGGGAGTGTGGGCGTATGAGAGGGTGAGGGTGTATTCCCCCTGCCTCCGGTCTGTAGTCGATCCACTGTCGGCGGCTCGCCGCTACGCCATCAGCACCCGCAGATAGAACATAGGCGAGACGAGCTTCTTGCGCTCGCTCTCGTCATCGAACATGATCGAAATGGTGTCGGCGAGTTCCTCGGAACGACTGGCCTTCTGGATGACCTTGTTGAGCAGCCACTTCCACCGGCCGAGGCGCTGCATACCGGTGCTGATCTTCAGTTCGTTGCCGAGGTAGCCCATCACGTCGCGGCCGTATCCGCCGAGGAACTGTGCCGAATAGTCATGAACCTCCTTCGCCTTTTCGGTCCATTCGGCCACTTTCTCTGCCGAGACCATCGCGTTGCCAATGCCTTCGCCGGTGAACGGGTCGATGAGGCTGGCGGCGTCGCCGAGCAGCATCCAGCCGTCGCCCGACATCTGACGTGGCCTCGAGCCAAGCGGCAATCCCCATCCGCGGATTTTATCGATCGGCTTCGCATTCGCGAACCGGTCCTTGAAGCGAGGGTGCTCCACAAGGCGCTCCAGCAACGGCTTCAGCTTGATATCCCTCTTCTTCACCACGCTTGAGAGCATGCCTAGGCCCACGTTGGCCTTGCCGTCGGCCATCGGAAAGATCCAGAAGTAGCCCGGGCTCGACTCGTCGACAAAATGGATTTCGATGTGGTTGAGTTCGTGGAAGCCGGTCACGCCCTCCCAGTACCAGCGGAGGCCCGCACAGTAGTGGCCTTCGCGGAGCTGCTCCATCCCTAGCTCGCGCACGACAACCGAGTACGCTCCATCCGCGCCCACGGTTATCGGTGCGCGTACTTCTTCTACGGCGCCGTTCCGCTTCACTTTCACGCCCACCACCTTCTCGCCTTCACGGAGGAGGCCCGTAACGGTTGCTTCCGTCCAGATCTCGGCGCCCGAAGCCACCGCTTGCTGAAAGACCAGGTTGTCGAACGTGACGCGGTCGCACACGAAACCAGGCGCAATGGGCTTGTCGAGGGCCTTCGTGAACGGAATGGCCACTTCATCGCCAGACGGCCCGGAGAACGTGACGCCCCAAGAGTCGAGCTGAGAGACGGCCTGCAGGGCCTCAATCATCCCGAGGCGCTTCATCACGTCCACGGTTTTACCACTGAGGGCGTCGCCGCACACTTTGTCGCGCGGGAAGGCGTCCCGGTCTATCAGCAGCGGCTTGAGGCCACGCCGTGCCATAACGGTTGCGGCTGTCGCTCCGCCGGGCCCGGCTCCGACAATGATGGCGTCGTACACGAGTAGGGTTCGTGGTCTGTGGTCAGTAGTTCGTGGTCACCAATTCGTATTTCGGCTTCGTCAGTCAACTCTGAGAGACGCAAAAGGCGAACAACGAACGACGGACCATCGCAAACAAAAAGTGAGGGCAAGCGATCCGCATCGCGCTGCATCGACCTCCTACCGCTGCTGCCTTCCGGCCCTGACGGGGTTCAGAGGGAGCTAGCCGTACGGGACTTGCCCTCATGGTACCGATAGATCCCGCGTAGCGGAACGATCAGCGAACGTGCAAGATACCGAGTGTGGTTCTTGGCCCGTGCGAAGCGGATGTGGAATTATCAGCTCTGTGTACCTGGAACCTGTGTGCGTACAAATCCATTGAGTACCCCTTCACAAAACCGCCCTGCCATGTCATCATTTCGCTCGGTTCTCGACGTCATCCCTGCACAGCCCCTGAACATGGGCGGTTTCCACGTGAAGCAACCGCTCCCTCAGGGCAGCCTCGACCAGGTGGACCCCTTTCTGTTGCTTCACCACGCGCGCAACCGCGTTGAAAAAGGAAGCCGCCCGGACGTCGAAGGCGTTGCTCCTCACCCCCATCGTGGCTTCGAGCCGGTTACGTTCATCTACAAGGGGGGCGTCCACCACCGAGACTCTCGCGGAAACGACAGCATCATAGAAGAGGGTGGCGTGCAGTGGATGACCGCAGGCATGGGCATCGTTCACAGTGAGCGCCCTCCTCGCACGCTGGCCGAACAAGGGGGCGAACAGGAAATCATCCAATTATGGATCAACCTGCCTACTGAACACAAACGTGTTCAACCCCGCTACCAGGGCCTTCAGGCTGATCAGATTCCCGTACTCACAAGCGATGAGGGTAGCGTTGTCATACAGGTAGTAGCCGGTAGTCTACAGGAAATAGAAGGGCCAATCGAAACGTATAGCCCTGTATTAGCTCTGAATGCGGTATTCCAATCTGATGGCGCCTTTGAGTTTCCTATTCCCGAATCATTCAATGCCTTCGTTTACCTCCTCGATGGCTCCGTCCAGATCAACGGCGAGCGACACGTTTCCGGCGAGCATCTGGTACACTTCCGGCGTGATGGGGAAGCCATTCTGATTGAGGCGTTGGAGACAACCCGCATCCTGATTATGGCCGGCGAACCACTAAATGAGCCTGTCGTGTCGTCCGGCCCATTCGTAATGAACACCACGACGGAGATCCTCGAAGCCATGCGAGACTATCGGATGGGCAAGATGGGGGTACTGGTGGAGGAGTTTTAAGAGGCTGCTGAAATACGTCATCCTGCCTGCGACAGTGCCTTCTTCAGAACAATCCTACCGGATCCACATCCACGTTGATGCGGCAGCCTTTCTTCGGCGGGCCGGTTAGCTCGATGATAGTGCGCACAAAGCCGGCAAGCGCGGTTGCCGGAACCGACCGGGGCGCTTTCAGGAGCGTATGGTACCGCCACTGCCTTTTTACGCGGCTCACGAAGGCGGGCGTGGGGCCCAGAATGGCAACGCCTTCCACGTTATTTGCCAACTCGGCCGTCCACGCTTCGGCCAGGCGCCGCACGCTCGCCTCATCCGCCCCCTTGAACTCAATGCCGATCATGCGCCCGAACGGGGGGTAGCCGAAGGCCTGCCGCTCCGCCAGTTCGTGCTCCACGAAACCGTCGAAGTCGTGGGCGAGGGCAAACCGGATGGCGGGATGGTCGGGGTTGCGGGTTTGGAGGATGACCTCGCCCGGCAGATCGTGCCGCCCGGCGCGGCCCGCCACCTGCGCGAGGAGTTGGAAGGTGCGCTCGGTTGCACGGAAGTCGGGCATGAGCATCCCGGTGTCCGCGTCCACCACCCCGACCAGCGTCACGCGAGGAAAATCGAGACCCTTGGCCACCATCTGTGTACCAAGCAGGATGTCGGCTTCGCCATCACCGAAGGCATCCAGAATGGCGCGGTGAGCACCTTTTCGCGTGGTCGTGTCGAAGTCCATTCGGAGGACACGGGCGGCGGGAAAGATTGCGGCAAGCTCCTCTTCGACACGCTGCGTTCCGGCGCCGAGAAAAACCAGTTCGGATGAATCGCAGACCGGGCACGCGTTCGGCTTGCGTTCCGCCCTGCCGCAGTAGTGGCACCGTAGCTGACGCTTCGGTTTGTGGACGGTGAGCGACACGGCGCAGTCGCGGCATTCGGGCGTGTGGCCGCAGTTTTCGCAGGTGAGGACGGGCGCGTAGCCCCGGCGGTTTTGCAGGAGGATGATCTGCTCACGGCGCTCCAGACGGTGGCGGATGGCGTCGCGGAGTTCTTCCGACAGCGCCCCTTTCAGGCGGCGGATCTCTTTCTCGCGCAGGAGATTGACGATGCGAACGGACGGCAGCGGCGCGGCCTTGCGGCCTTTCACAGGCACGCGTTCCGGCATGCGGAGAAGCACGTATTTCCCTGCCCGCGCGTTCGCGACGCTTTCGAGGGACGGTGTTGCCGAGCCAAGCACGCACACAGCGCCGTTGCGGTGCGCACGCATCACCGCCACGTCGCGGGCGTGGTACCGCGGCGCGGGGTCGAACTGCTTGTAGCTCGTCTCGTGCTCTTCATCCACGACAATGAGCCCAAGGTTTTCCAGCGGTGCCAGCACGGCCGAGCGCGGCCCGATGACGACAGGATACCGGCCGTCGCGAATCGCGCGCCACGCATCGAAGCGCGCACCGACGCTCATGCGCGAATGGAGCACCGTCACCCTGTCGCCAAAATGCGCACGAAAACGCCGTACCGTCTGCGGCGTCAATGCAATTTCAGGAACGAGAACAATGGCCGTCTTGCCTTTCGCCAACGTCTTGTTCAGGGCGCGAATGTAGACCTCCGTTTTCCCACTCCCCGTAACGCCGTGGAGCAGAAACGTCGTCTGCGACTCTCCTTCAATGGCTTCGGAGATCGCATCCAATGCGTCCGACTGGGAGGCATGCAAGGCTACGTCCTTGGGAGGATGGACGGCGGCATCCGGAACGTTTGGATGGGGTGGCTGGGTACTCTTTGGGGTCCTGGTCTGTTGGCAGATGCCCCACTTCCTTTCCCTTGCCTGGATGTATCGGAAAGACTATGAAAAAGGAAAGTTCGTGATGCTTCCACTAAACGACCCCGAAGGAATTGCCACGGCTCGCCAGACGCTCGGCTTCTCTCTGGGCATGATCGGTTTTTCAGTCCTGCCAGTTGTTCTGGGCCTGTCAGGGTGGGCCTATCTAGTCGGCGCCCTCGTTCTCGGGGCATGGTTCATGATTCCCGTCACTCGATTTTTCAAAACTCTTTCGGTCGTACACGCCCGAAAAGTTCTGAAGGCATCGGTGCTCTACATTCCCCTACTCCTGACCGCAATTGTGGTGGACCGACTGATCGGGTAGTGGCGCGCTGCCGGGTAACGATCTCGGCAGGGATAGAATAACTTTCTTCAAGCACTTCAATCCATTTGGACAAGGCATATTGAGTCGCAAGATCGACATACTAAGCCTCTCGCATAGTGCTCTGAACCAGTACGTTTCAAGCACCCACCCATCCTTCCGCGCAAATCAGATCTATCGTTGGCTGTGGAAGCAGGGTGTCCGCTCGTTTGATGAGATGACCAATGTGCCTGAATCCCTTCGAAATCGACTGAAGGAAGAGTGCACCATCAATTCTCTTGAACTGGCGCAAAGTCAGACATCATCGGACGGGACCATCAAACTACTGTTTGCACTCAGCACAGGGCAACATATTGAAACCGTCCTCATAC
>JADFLK010000336.1 GCA_022564455.1 Bacteroidota bacterium | reverse complement strand
TCCGGAAGGGCGTCCATTTAGAAAGCAAGGGATGCACGCCTGGGCAGTGATAACACTCCTGATAGTTCTGCAAGATGAGCTTCCAGTTGCAGTCGAGCGTGTAGTTGAGCTGGTGAGCGATCCGGAGCTCAGGGAGCTTCCAGTCTTCAAACCTTCCGAACAAGGGGCCCATCTCGTCCTCAAAGGGCGCCGGCTCCTCGGCCAGGTTGATGAACACAAACCCACCCCAAAGACCCACGTGCGCCGAGAACAGCGGGAAATCTGTTTTCTGAAACCCCGGCGCATCCTTCATTAGAGGTGCAGCTTTGAGACGCCCATCCAGCTTGTATTGCCAGGCGTGATACGGGCATCGGATGAAGCCGGAATCAAATTTCCCTCGCTCCTCCATGCAAATTCGCGTCCCGCGGTGGCGACAGACGTTAAAGTGTGCGTGGATCTGCCCTTCCTCGTCACGTACCACGATGATGCTCTCTTCCCCAACTGGAACGGTGAGGTAATCGCCGGGCTCTGGGATCTCCTCCTCGCGGCACGCCAGGATCCAGCGCCGGCAGAAGATCTTCTCAAGCTCCTCCTGATAAATCACATCGGATTGATAGTATTCGCGAGGCAGGCCCAACATGACTTCGGAGACGTCATAATCAACGCCTCGCTTTTTGAAGCGATGTTGTGTTTCCTTCATTCGGTGATCAGAGAACGCTTACTTATACGCCACGCCCGCACTAGCAGGGCCCGCCAGGTGGAGCTTCTCGAAGCGCCTGAACCCAACCTCCTCGCACCAGCCGCGGAAGTCGGCAAAGGTATAGTCGAAGGCCTCGCCGAACTCGATGAGCATGTTGAGCGACATCATCAGGCCAAAGGCGTTCTCACGGCGCGCGTCGTCGATCAAGTTCTCGACCACAACGAAGGCCCCGCCCTCGGGGAGCGCGTCGTAGGCCTTCCGGATGAGCATCTTTTTGTTCTCCAGGTTCCAGTCGTGGAGGATCATGCCCATCGTGATTACGTCAGCCGTGGGAAGATCGTCTTCAAAAAAATCACCACTTGCGACCGAGATGCGATCACTCAACCCTGCCGTGTCGACGTGTTTCTGGGCGATAGGGGCCACGGGCGGGAGGTCGAACGTGGTGCACTGCAGGTTTTGGTGCTGCTGGGCCACGAGGATAGAAAGCTGGCCCGTCGCGCCGCCTACATCGCACAGGGTCTCGTACCGCGAGAAGTCGAACACCTTCGCGAGCGCCATGAAGTTACCCGCCGAGATGCCCGCCATCGCGTTGAGAAAGCCCTCAAGCCCCTCGGGGTTCTTGTACAGCGCGACGAAAACGGATTCTCCAGTCTCCTTGATCTCGTTCTGCGGCCGGCCGGTGCGGAGGGCCTCGCCAAGGTTGTTCCAGTAACCGAACAGTCGAGCATTGAACATCTCCAGGATGCCGCCGACGTAGCTCGGCTTGCCCTTGTTTAGGAAAAGCGCCGTCTCAGTCGTGTTGCAATAGCGGCCTTCCGAGCCATCGCCATCCCGGTCAAGAAAGCCGAGCGCGACGAGTGTGTCGAGGAAGTCGTAGGTGGCCCTGGGGTGGAAACCGAGGGCATCCTCTAGCTCCGATCCGGTCATGGACGCGTCGCCGAGGCGCGTGAAGAGCTCGAACTCGACGGCCGTGAGTAACACTTTCGAGGACCAGAATGCGGCGCCGGTCTGCATGATGTGCTCGGGAGTGGGCGCAGTGTCGTGCCCGTTCGTTTGGGTCGTTGCGGACGCCGATGAAGTTGTGTCGCTCATGGTTGTTTATCGCAGGTTTGGGGAAGGTGCGTCAAAGACGCTGTGGGCGTGCCAGGAGACCGTCTTGGCCAAGCCTGACATCCCATCCGTGAATAAGATAGACGACAGGTGCCCATATCATCTTTTGCGAAGGCCTCCGCGTAACTCGCTTGAAATCCCCACCTCCCAGCCACGATCGGCTGATCGGCGAGGTCCGGCCTACCGTTTCCTTGATGAGACCGACCGCATATTAGCGCATCACGAATCGGCCTTCATATCGAATCGTAACGCGACTAGCTGGCCCGACTGCTACAACTTCACTTGTGCCTCCCCCTTCGGCGGCGGAGAATTTGCCGGTTCCTCCAAACAGGTTCCATCTGCTTCCAGCGGGCGTAGTCAGATAATTGATTCGAAACACATCTCCGTCGGCATCAATGGCGGCGCAGGAGTCCCCGCTCTGAACCGATGAGCCATCTGCAGCGATGGCATCCGTTTCGGCACAATCCTGCGACACGAGATGAATGGGGCTCTGAGGATCGTCCTCGATGAGCACGCCCCTGGCAGAACTGTTCGAGAGCGAGCGGCCGTCGGGCAGCACGGTTACTTCAGCGGCTCTATCAGGGACGTAGACGGCGAATCCACTCACAGCAACCTCCTGGGCTGATGGGGCCGAGGCTAACGCAATGACGAGCGCGAGGATGAAGCAAGGGATTAAGATTTTCATGGCTCAGTTGGGTTTGTGAGAGAGCAGTCGAGGTACGGCCGGAGAAGCAAAGCCGAGGCTTAGTTCGGCCAATCCAAACAGGCCCGTTCGTACCATCGGCAGAAAAGATAGGCCACCGCCACGATTTCAGACGTATTGTCTTGCTCTCACCTGCGCTGCTCTGAATGTCCTACACCCGCTGCCTGCGTGGCCTCGCTTCCGGCATCGAATACCCTGCCGACCAACTCATGAACCTCGACCCGGCCGATGGACACCCGGTGGAGATGGTACTGGATGTTGAGCGCCTCAAGGCGGAGCAATCCGGCCTTGGCTGGTACCACCCCGAGCGGAACGATATGTGGCGGTTCGGCGCGCTCCTGCCGCTTGATATCGCTGATCCTGATGACCCGCAGCACATCATTCCACTAGGAGAAGGCCACACGCCGGAACTCGACTTCTCCGATCATCCACTAGCCAAAAAGGCGGGCTTTCGGCTTTCAGTAAAAGAAGAAGGCCGTGCCGTGCCCGGTTGGGGGGCAAACCCAACACAGAGTTTCAAGGACCGCGGTATGGCGATGGTCGTGGCGCTGGCGAGGAAGTTCAGGCAGAAGAAGCTGGCCGTTCCCACGCAAGGCAATGCGGGCGACTCCCTGGCTACGTATGGTGTTGCAGCAGGATTGGAGGTCGCCATTGCGATGCCGGACGACACACCGATGCCGATCCTCGGCAAGGTGGCCGGGTATGCGAAGCTCTACCCCGAGCAGGTCCACCTCGAAGTAGTAAAGGGT
>JADFLK010000335.1 GCA_022564455.1 Bacteroidota bacterium | reverse complement strand
AGATAGTCGATGGGGCCGTTGCGGGCCTGGTCGATGGGCGCGCGCTGGAGGTCGCCCCAGAAGCCCTGCCCGGAGGCGATGCGGATGGTGTCTTGCATGCGGTGGTTCGTGGTCAGTAGTTAGTGGTGTGTCGAAGGCGGGATCTGCAAACAAAATCAGAGTTTCAACTTACTGTCATCGTGACGACCGAAGGGAGGTAGGATCTCCATATTTGCGGTAAATGGAGATCCCTCGTCGCAAGCTCCTCGGGATGACACAGGTAGGGTGGAAGCTTACTGCAGCGGCTCGACCCGTACATCCTCCACTTGAATATCTGACACAACCCGCAGCTCGCCGGCCTCGAACATCAAGCCCATCTGTACGAGATCTGTGCCCGCGTCGGCGGTGAGGTTGCGGTAGTCCTGGACGCGGTAGCCGTTTACATCGCGAACATTGCCTGCTTCCCGAAACCTGAGCCCGGTTGCGTTGGGTCCGGTTTCATCTACGCCGAGGATGTACGAATAGGCGAGGTAGTCCATCGTGTGGCGCTCGGCGTGGAACCAGTACACGAAAACGTCCTGGTAATCGCGCCCACCGCCTTCCTGCGCAAACGTTCCTTCCACCATGTCGTACGGCTCGCCGTTAATGGTCTGCGAGCCGAGGTGCCGCTTCTGCATCGCCGGGTCGTTCAGCGGAATCGGTAGCAGCGCGAAGTAGGCCACCGAGTTCACGTCCGTGTTGATGCGCCGCGTGGTGATGGAGTCGATGGCAACCTCCTCGCCATCTACGAACCGATGCGCACCCTCGTTGTCCACGACGTCTTCGATGGTCTGGCCGAGAGAGTCCGTGGTGATTCGTTTGTAGGCATATCTCCCCCCATCCCGCCTGACCGAGAACGGCGTGCCGCGGAAGGTAAAGGATAGCTCGGCATGATCGAGAACATTGCCACCGTGGGCTTCGATGGCCGCATCCACGATGGCCTGCGGGTCATCGGCTGTTCCTTCTGAGGTACATCCAGCTGCAAGCAAACAAATGAAGGCGAAAACGATCTGTGATCTACGCATAGGGGCTTTGTTTTGCGGCAAGGGCCAGTTTCATGGTGTCCTGTGCGATGACCAGCTCTTCGTTCGTCGGAACCACCCAGACCTGTACGGCGCTTTCGTCAGTGGAAATCTGAGCATCCACGCCGTTGGCTGCTTCGTTGCGCTCCGCATGGAGTTCGATTCCAAGACCATCGAGGCCCGAGCATATCTGTGCCCGGATGACATCGGAGTACGTACCGATGCCTGCCGTAAACGCAATGGCGTCGCAGCCGTTGAGAGCGGCCATGTACATTCCGAGATAGCGTTTGATCTGGTAGCAGAAAACGTCCACCGCCTGCCGGCAGCGTGCATCGCCTTTGTCGGCCTCCTCAAGCAAATCGCGCATGTCGCCGGCGTATCCGGAGAGACCGAGCAATCCGGAGTAGCGGTTGAGCAGGGCGTGTACTTCGGCCAACGTCATTTCTTCTTTGTCAACGATATCAAAGATGAGGCTCGGGTCGATGTCGCCGCATCGCGTTCCCATAACAAGTCCGGAGAGCGGCGTCATCCCCATCGACGTATCAACGGAGCGGCCATCACGGATCGCAGCCATCGAGCAACCATTTCCGAGATGGCAGACGATCACCCGGCTGGCGTCCGGCTCCAACCCGGCCAATTCGTACAGTCGGCGGCTCACGTAGGCGTAGCTCGTTCCGTGGAAACCATAGCGCCGCATCTTGTGGCGGCGATACATCCGGTTTGGGAGCGCGTAGAGGTAGGCCTCCGGCTCGAGCGTCTGATGAAACGCCGTGTCGAAAACGGCCACGTGCGGCACGTCCGGGAAGGCCGCTTGCGCGGCGCGAATGCCCTTCAGGTTTGCGGGATTGTGGAGCGGCGCGAGGTCGAAGGCGTCGAGGATGGCCTCTACGACCTCGTCGTCAATCAGAACGGATTCTGCGAAATGCTCGCCGCCATGCACCACTCGGTGTCCGACGGCCTCAACGTTCCCGTCGCCTTCAATGTCTGGGTGATCTCGGAGTTGTTTTAGCTGGAAGTCGAGCGCGGCGCCGTGGTTTCCGGCGTCCAGACTGTGCCGAACCGGCTTCTCGTCGCCGACCTGAAACGTGGCCAGGGCTGCTACCGCACCGATCCGCTCGACAAGGCCCGAGGCGATCTCTCGGCCCTCCGGCATGGTCAGCAGGTCGAACTTGAGGGACGATGATCCGCAGTTGACGACGAGGATGTTCACTGTAGGCTCTCCTGGGAAAGTGGATGGCGGCGGTGTTTCAGGCAGAACGTAATCACTCCGTCGGAACAAATCCTCGATGTCAACAATTGACATCGCCGATCGAATCGACAACCTGAACCACCACTGCCATGAACGTTTCACTTCCTAAGAAGCAGGAGCAGTATGTGAAGGCCCTCGTCAAGAAAGGGCGCTACAACTCGGCCTCCGAGGTCGTCCGCACCGGCCTACGGCTTCTTGAGGAGAAGGAGCGCGTCAACGAACTTAAGCTCAAGGAGTTGAAGCGCCTCGTTCAGGAAGGCATCAACAGCGGCCCGGCAACGCCGCTCGATATGGAGGAAATCAAGGCAACGGCACGCAGGCAGTTCAAAGAGCGCTAGGCGAACGCTGCATAGTATGGCGCTGCGCATTGACCGGCCGCCGATCGCGTACTTGATAGCATAAACACGAGCATTGGCCGGCCAGCAGTGTATCCCGATCTCGGCCGTGCACGCCCGGAGATCCTAAAAATCCTCCGCAGCATGGTCAGTGGCCACTACGTTGTGTTTTATATACCACGCCGAGAAGCGATTGAAGTAGTTCGCGTGATCCGAAAAGAACGCGATATCTCAGGTGAAATGTTCTCCGGCGCCGCTGACGAGTAGGGCTGTGTCGCGTTGCTTCCGCAGAACGTAATCACGGGTTTGGGGTTTTATGAGCCTGTCCCCACCCACGCTTCGCTTTTTTGCCTTCATCTCGTGGACGAATCCGATTTCTACATCGCCATTGCCGTGTCCTTCGTCGGCTTCTTCGTGCTGGCGTTCGTGCTCCTCTACCCTGTCTATCGCTTCATGAAACGTGAGGAACGACGCAGCGAGGCATGGACGGATTCTGCGATTGCGGATCGACGGCGGCAGGCGCTGGAAAAGGCCGAACGAGCAAGCTCCGAAGGCGACGGGGCCGGCGGGCCGGGAGAGCCGCCGGACATGATTACGTGAGGGGCGTGAGGGGCGTGAGGACG
>JADFLK010000334.1 GCA_022564455.1 Bacteroidota bacterium | reverse complement strand
CGGCCTCCAGCCCGTAGATGCTCTCCAGCGCTTCGACCTGACTTACGGCGTAGCGCTACGCCTCCTCGACGAGCGCCTGGTGATTCGCGGCGAAGGCGTATACCAGCAGTACGAGAACCAGCCATCGGGCGAAGAGCTTCAGGGCGAAGTAGCCGTGGAAGTGCGGCTATCGAACTCCGTCGCCCTGGAAGTCTTCTACCGCCGCGAAAGCGAATTGCTCGGCGGCTCCGGTGCGGGCGCCTCGCTCTACGGGGCCTACGGTACGGGGATCAGCTTCAAGAGGGATTTCACCAGCTGGCGGTCCGTGCTGCGAGGGCTGCTTGGGAGGAATGCGGAGACGGCTGGGGGTGGGTAACAGACTGAGACTGTACCCGAGTCCTAGCCATTCCCCCGCAGCTTCGCAAGCGTTTCAGGATCAAGGAGATCCGCGAGGCTATTGCCCTGCGAGCGAGGCCTACGGTTCTCCTTTTTCTTCTTTGTTGGTTTTGGAAACGCGGTTTTTCTCGCCGACGGCAGCGCGTTTCCCTTAGTCGGTTCTGCCTTCGGCGTCGAGAGGTTAATGGTTTGCTGAACAACCGGCGCGAAGACCTTCGGCGTCTTTTTCTTCGGTTTGCCCTTCTTCCCGGTGGAGAGATCGACGGTGCGACTGCTCTTGTTCTCTGGTGTTGATTTCTCCGGCATGACGTGCTATCAATGAGTCGATGATGACTACAGTTCCATCGCTTTCGCCTCATCCCACAGCGCGTCCATCTCCTCCAGCGAGGCCATCTCGGTGGTCCGGCCCTGCTCGCCGAGGCGCGCCTCAATGTGTCGGAAGCGCCGCGAAAACTTGCCGACGGTTCGCCGGAGGGCATTCTCGGGCACGATGCCTCTGAACCGCGCATAGTTGACGAGCGCAAACAGGACGTCGCCGAACTCGTCTTCCAATGCATCCGGGTCGTCATCGCCCAGCGCCATCAGTTCGCCAATCTCCTCCTCCACCTTTTGCCAGGCGCCTTCGGCTTCCGGGAAATCAAAACCAACCAGGGCGGCTTTTTCCTGCACCCGCTCGGCGCGCAGGAGCGCGGGCAGGGCTTCAGGTACGCCATCCAATACACCCCGCCATGCGGCGGGGCGCCCGTCGCTCTCCGCCTCGCGTTCGACGCGTTTTATAGCCTCCCAGTTCTGCAACACCTCGCCGGTGCCGCTCACTACTTCTTCGCCGAATACGTGAGGGTGGCGACGAACAAGCTTCTCCATCTCAGCCTCCATCACGTCCTTGATCGTGAAGCCTCCCTCCGTTTCCGAGATGTGCGCATGGAAAAGGACGTGCAGGAAGAGATCGCCCAACTCCTTCTTGATGGAATCGGCGTCCCCCTCGTCGATGGCGTGGACGAGCTCGAAGACTTCTTCTATCGTGAGCTGCTTAACCGAGTCGTGCGTTTGCTCGCGGTCCCACGGGCAGTCGCGGCGCAGCCGGCGCACGACGGCCACGAAATCGGCGTACACGTCTGCGTGAGCAGCCGCGCGATCAGCGTCGGTGAGGTTTAGAGCGTCTGTGTTCAAGAGTGCGCGCAGGGATGGAGAGGCGAAAGATATACCGTAATGCGTAGTCCGCATTAGGTAAGAACAACCCTTCCGGCACCCTTACGCACTACGAAATACGGGTTGCCATCCCGACCCTATGACTTGATCTGTCACCCCCAATATGTAATTTTCGTGATGGAGGTTATATCTCCGTCGCGTTGGTGTCTATACTGGCGTACGGTTCGCTGCCACTCCGGCGGCGGGCCACAACCTGAGAGTCCCGCCGCATGGCGGGATGGAATCACATACATAACCTAGGAGGCCATCATGGCAAGCCGTGGAATCAACAAAGTCATCCTTATTGGCAATCTCGGCGGAGACCCCGAACTTCGCTACACCGGCAGCGGCACCGCTGTCTGCAACTTTACTGTTGCCACCAACGAGTCCTACAAGGACAAAGAGGGCAACATGGTCGACAAGACCGAGTGGCACCGCGTGGTAGCGTGGGGACGCCTTGCCGAGATTTGCGGCGAGTACCTCAAGAAGGGCCGTCAGGTCTACATTGAGGGATCGTTGCAGACCAACCAGTGGGAAGACAAAGACGGCAACACCCGCTACACGACAGAGGTCAAGGCCCGCGAGATGCAAATGCTCGGCTCGCGCGAGGGCGGCGGCGATGGCGGCGACTACAACCAGTCGCAGCCCGCGCAACGCCCGGCGCAGCCGGTCGCACAGAGCTCCGGCGACGGCGCTTCGTTCGGCCCGGACGACGACCTTCCGTTCTAACTAGCGGATGGATTCTCCCCGCGAGGCGGTGATCTTCGGATCGCCGCCTCGCTTTGTTTTAGCTCGCCGTTTTGACCCAGCACAGCTTGCAGCGCGCGTATCTTTGCGCATTGAGTTCGCACCGTCCCACATTGGACCCCGCCTCTATATCGGCCCGTTCGGGCCCACACCTCCTGTTCTCGACCGCGCTGCTGATTCCCCTCGCGCTGGTAAGCCCTGTCGGGCTTGCGGTTCGCCTCGGCGTGCTCGTGGTTTTGCTGGGCCTGTCAGCCCTGTTCTCCGGGTCGGAGGTTGCTCTGTTCTCCATCACTCCGGCTCAGCGAGAACGTCTCGCAGACGACGAGAGCCGTGCTGCGCGGCGCATTCAGTGGATGCTGGATCGGCCTCGGTCGCTGCTGATCACCATTCTGCTTCTCAATACCATTGCGAACGTAGGAGCGGCCATCCTCTCGGCCGTGCTCGCACTGGAGGCTGCACACAGCCTCGGGTGGAGTGAAACCGCGGCCCTCGTGCTTGAAGTCACGGCCCTGACTTTTGTGCTGCTCGTGGTCAGTGAAGTTGCCCCAAAACTAGCGGCGTCGCGAAGTCCTGTTTCTTTTGCCAAGCGTTCCTCGATCCTGCTCTACCCCCTCGCCCGTTTTTTGGCCCCGCTCACCACACTCATGGCACTCGGAACGGCGTGGTTGCAGAAGCACCTCCGGTCGCCGGCGCGGCCGCTTTCTTCTGAGGATGTAAAGACGATGGCTGATGTGGGAAGGGCACAGGGTTCGCTGGAAGAAGAAGAACGCGCACTAATCCACTCGATCCTCGAGTTCGGCGAAACAACCGTCCGCGAGGTGATGATTAGCCGCGTGGACATGACTGCCCTGCCCGACACCGCGACGCTGGGCGAGGTCCTCCAACTCATCCGCGCCTCGGGCCACTCTCGCCTGCCCCACTTCCGCGACCATCTCGACACACTTCTCGGCGTG
>JADFLK010000333.1 GCA_022564455.1 Bacteroidota bacterium | reverse complement strand
TAATACCCGTGCCGATGGCGAAGGCGCTCGCTTGCACCTCAATACCGAGTGGATTGCTGCCGGTCTCTTCGTGGACGTTGCCTACGTCGTTCATCACCCACCACGCCGTCTGGTCGCCGTAGATGGCAGGCTGATCGCCGCCTTCGAGACTGTAGTTGTCCACGATTCCATCACCATCGAGGACAGGTGCGCCCCACGATACAGGCCAGTCGCGAAGATCATCTGTCGCCTCGCCGGTCTGGAGGTAGCGAGCCACATCATTGCGGCTGACAACGAAGATGCGATCGTAGGCTGAGCAGTCCGCCGGGTTAGGAAGCACGCCGCCTGCATTGAGAGGCCCGGGCCACATCTCATAGCGCGTATACCTAGCACCAGAAACACGAAGAGCACCGTTCACCTTTCCACCTACCCAGAGAATCGTTGCAAAAACAGGTGAGTTGCCCGTTTCTCTGGGAACAGCGTATCCGTTGCCGGCAGTAGTGAAGTTGCCAAAGAATAGAGCACCTGTATTGAACACGCGGGCGAAGACCTCGCTACCGTCGGCGTTCAAATCACCCTCCGCCACGCCCAATTCGCACGTACCCGGCGCCTGGGCTAACAAGGGGGTCGCTAGTAGAATTAAGAGGAGAACAGCGTAGCGCATCACTCAACGAAGTTTGATCATCGTGAACGCCCGCTCCTCTCCCGCCGCCTCAAACCGGACGATGTACGTACCGGGAGCTAGATCTTTACCATCGAACACAGTCTCATAAGATCCCGCTTGCTGCTCGGCGTCTACGAGTACAGCCACTTCTCTTCCGAGGGCATCGTAGACGACCATGCGGGCCGCCATCGGTTCGGATAACTCGTAGCGGATCGTGGTTTGGTCGGTGAACGGGTTGGGGAATGGCGGCGAGACCTGCAATTGAAACGTCTCGGGAATAAGTTCAGCCTCAACTCGTCGTGGGGCCAGGAAGCCGGTGTCCCAGGCCGCCTTCACGACGTGTGCTGCATTGCGAAGCTGCGTGACGGAATCGAGGTGGTCTGAACCCTGAGCAAAAGGCAGGGCAAGCACGATCTCTTCGGATTGGCCAGGTTCGAGACGAAAGGGCCCGGTGTGGACAACCAGGCGTTGGTCATTCGGCGGAACGAAAGATCCTTCACAGTCATTCGCCATACTCCAGCATTGGTCCGTTACCGGGTCGCCCGGGAATGCGAACATCGTGGCTGGTCCGTTGGTGTACTGTCCCAACCCCGATGCTGTGAGAGGCGTGCCGTCCCGCCAAAGCCCTTGCATCGGATTGAAATAGTCTGAAATGGAATGCACCGGGTCTGAGGGGTCCGTACAGCCATTGCAAAAATATGTCGCCGCCGTCATACCCAGATGCTCGTCCTTCTCATCCACCACCCCGTCATCGTCGTCATCTCGGCCGTTCGGCAGCCCCACCGGACCTTGCACCACTTGATAGCCCTGCGCGGGAGGGATGCCGTAACCATAAGTCGGGTCGTCGAAATCATCACCGTTGTAGACATAGCCCATCGAGAGCGTCGTGTCTGAACCGATCCAATCGTCAACGGCATCGCCCAGGTCGGCATCGACGAACAGCGAGACGTAGACGCTGTCAATGGGAAGACTATTCCGGTTGATAATCACGTAGCGGTAGTACGTCGCTTGCTCGATTGCCCTCGCCCCGCCCGATGCCGCAAAGGCACTCACCTGCACCTCGACGCCAAGCGGATTGCTGCCCGTCTCCTCGTGAACGTTCCCTACGTCGTTCATCACCCACCACGCCATTTGGTCCCCCAAGATGGCGGGCTGATCACCTCCCTCAAGAATGTAGTTGCCCTCAATGCCGTCGCCATCCAATACAGGGGCACCCCAGGACACAGGCCAGTCGCGCAGGTCGTCCGTCGCCTCGCCAGTCCGCAGGTAACGAGCGACATCCTCGCGGCTGACGACGAAGATCCGGTCGTAGGCCGAGCAGTCTGAGGGGTTCGGAAGCGTCGCGCCGGCGCTGAGAGGCCCAGGCCACATCTCGTAACGAGTGTAGCGCGCCGCGGCAACGCGGAGTTCGCCGTTCACCTTGCCGCCCACCCAGAAAGCAGCAGCAAAGATTGGCGACTTCCCCGATGTTTTCGGAACGAGATAGCCGTTCCCGGCGGTCGTCTCGTTGCCGAAAAACAGTGCGCCGGTGATGAAGACACGAGCAAAGACCTGGTTGACATCAAGATCGCCTTCGGCTACGCCCAGCTCACACGAACCCGGCGTCTGCGCCAGGACAGGCGCGGCCAAGAGAAACAAGAACGGAATGGCGTATCGCATCACTCAGCGGAGTTTGATCATCGTGAATGCCCGCTCCTCTCCCGCCGCCTCGAAGCGAACGACGTACGTGCCGGGCGCCAGGTCGGCGCCGTTGAAAACGACTTCGTACGACCCGGCCGGCTGTTCACCGTCTGCGAGAACGGCTACTTCTCTTCCCAAAGCATCGTAAACAACAATGCGTGCTACCATCGCTTCGGACAGTTCATAACGGATGGTGGTCTGATCGGTAAATGGGTTTGGGAATGGCGGGGAGACTCGTAATCCAAAAGCTTCGGAGATGGGTGGTTCAGCCTCAACGCGGGTGAGAGTTGGTCTCCTGAGGGAGCGGGCTGGCACCACGCGTTCCAGATCAACGCGCTCGGGGCGTGTTGTCGTGCCGACGGCAGGTGTGCCGACCGTGTGTTCGCTCTTGAGTGCGACGACCGCTTTGCACCGGGCAAGCGCTGCTGGGAACTCGATCCCGGTTTCTGTACCGGCGCCTGCTGCCATCCCGACGGTACCTGCGATGACGGTGTAAGCCGCAATGGTTGCGGGGAAGACCGGTTCGCGCAGGGCACCGCATGCGTTGGGTTGGAAGAGCCGTGCGCGCCGACCTGTCAGGTGTCGGCGGCGCGGAAACTCGCCTCCGTGAACGGGGCGGAGCGCAGTCAATTCGGTTCCTCGGTCGCCGTGTCCGGGCGGACGATGGTGGTGGGTGTGCCGGTGCCGTTGTTACCGGGTGCAGTGGGCTTGCCAGCGTTTGCCAGGGCACCGGCGGCATCGGGGTTTCGCTGGAGGAACTCGAGGAAGGCCGGACACTTTCGCGGTTCGCTACAGCATACGTCGCGAATGTACTCATAGTAAACGTGCCGCTTCATGCCGTACTCGGCCCGCAACGGGCACTTCACGGCAAGGCGAGGCCGGGTCTTCCTGCCCTTGTCCAGAATCACCGACCGCAAATAAACCTTGTTCTTTCCGGCAAA